>JBEEMY010000001.1:0-21850 GCA_041192415.1 Verrucomicrobiota bacterium
GTCGGCAGCACCCGATGATTTCACCCTCAACAGCGCAACGGACACCAATGTGTTCAAGCTGTCCGCCGCGAAGGGAAAATTCGTGGCACTGCATTTTTTGCTCAAGACGGAATGTCCGTTCTGCCTCAAACACACGCGGGTGTATTCGGAAAAGTCGGCGGGTGATTCGCGCGTGGTTCATCTCTTCATCAAGCCGGACACGGATGCGGACATCAAGAAATGGACGGCGGATCTCGGCGGTGAAATTTCCAAGCTGACGGTCTATCGCGATCCGGACGCGAAGCTGGCGGATGCGTTCGGAATTCCTGGCGGTTATAAATTTCACGGGCAGGTCGTTCATTTTCCCGCACTGGTGCTACTGGACGGCAGCGGCAAGGAAGTCTTCCGCTACGTCGGCAAGGCCAACACCGACCGTTATTCCTACGAAAAGTTTTCCGCGAAGCTGGACGAGTTGTCGTCCGCCGCGAAAAATTAACGCCACCGCCACGAAATTGACACATCGCTTTGCCAGCATGAATTTTGTGAGCACCACCATTGAATCCGCCCGCCTGATTGTCAGCGCCCCGGCGCATTACGCCGCCCGGCTCGCCCGCGACGCCAAGGAGGTTCGCGCTGCGCAGACGCTGCGTTTCGAGGTTTTCAACCTTGAGCTCAACGAGGGACTTGCGCAGTCCTACGCCAGCGGCTTTGACGAAGACCCGTTCGACGCCGTCTGCGACCATCTCATCGTCGAGCACCTGCCGTCGCAGCAGATTGTCGGCACCTACCGCTTGCAGACCGGTTCGGATGCCGCGAAAAACCTTGGCTATTACTGCGCGCAGGAATTTGCGTTTGAAGTGTTCGAGCCGCTGCGCGCGGAGATGGTGGAACTTGGACGCGCGTGTGTCCACCGCCAGCACCGCAATCTTGTCGTGCTGGGAATGTTGTGGAAAGGCATTGCGGACTATGCCAAGGAACGCGGCGGGCGTTATCTCATCGGTTGCAGTTCGCTGACCTCGCAGGATGCGGCGGTGGGCGCGTCGGCTTACACCGAAATGTGCCGTCGCAAACATCTCGCGGCGCAAAACTGGATCACCCGGCCCATGCCAGCTTACGAATGCCCGCTGGATCATGTGGCCGAGGAAGCGGTAGCGATCCCGAAATTGCTGCGCGCATATCTCACGCTGGGCGCGAAAATCTGCGGCGCACCCGCGTTGGATCGACAGTTCGGCACGATTGATTTCCTCACGCTCCTTGATCTGGAAGCCATGCCCGCCGCCGCCCGCGAGCGATTTCTCGGTTGACCCCGGCACCATTCGCGTTTGAAATCCGCGCATGACTTTTCGCGCTGCGGCCAAGCTGGTGTGGTTTCTGTTTGAAGTCGTCGTCATCGCCGTGGATTACCTGTTCACGACGGCTTTCGTCACAAAAGCCAGCCGCACAGTCGCGCGGGCAAAATGGATGCACCGCGCTGCCCGGCGGCACATCCGGATTTACAGCTGCGATTATAGTTCCGTCGGGCCGATTCCCAAAAGCGGCCTGCTTGTCTCCAATCACTTGAGCTACCTCGACATTCTGGTCATCGCGGCGATCACCCCGGCGGTTTTTGTCTCCAAATCTGAAGTGCGGAGCTGGCCGATTTTTGGCTGGCTCGCGGCGTTGGGTGGAACAGTTTTCATCCAGCGCGAACGGCGCGCACACGTCGGGCCGGTGAATCGCGAGATTGAATCCATCATGGCGGCGGGCGCGCTCGTGGTGATTTTTCCTGAAGGCACCAGCACTAATGGCGAGGCGGTGCTGCCGTTCCGTTCGTCGCTGCTGGAGCCGGCCGCCAAAAGTTCGCAGCCCATTTCCGTCGGCTGGCTGCATTATGAGGTTGAGGGCGGCGATGCTTGCAAGGAAGTTTGCTACTGGGGCGACCACACTTTTTTTCCGCACGCGGTCAACTTACTCGGCAAACGCCGCGTGCAGGCGACGCTGCGGTTCGGAACCTTTCAGCGGACGACGGATGACCGCAAGGAATTGGCGCGCCAGTTGCGCGCTGCGGTTTTGGAATTGAAGCTGGGCAAGCGTTGCTAAAAGCTCAGCCCCGCAACAGCGACCGACCCAGCTTCAGAAGTTTTTCCATGTCGGCATCCGACTTCGCCTCGGCGTAAATCCGCAGCACGGGTTCCGTGCCGGAGCCGCGCAGCATCAACCACGTTGAATCTTCCGCCACGAACTTCACGCCGTCGCGGGAATCCACTTTCGCCAGCGGCGAGCGCAGCAGCTTTTTCGGCGGATTACTCTTGAGCGATTCCATCAGCGCGGCGCGTTGCTCCAGCGGATAGTGCGCGTCGTAACGACCGTAACGGTGCGGGCCGAATTCTTTTTCCAGCCGCGCCCAGATTTTTCCAACGGGGATTTTTTCCATCGCTAGCATCTCCAGCAGGAACAAACCCGCTGCCAGACCATCGCGTTCGGGAATGTGATTCACGAAACCGACCGAACCGCTTTCTTCCGCGCCGAAGAGCGCGCCGGGCTTCATCAATTCCGGCGCGATGAAGTTCGTGACCGTGCCGCGCTCGCCGCGATTGCGCACGAGATGATGCAGCAACAACGCGATCACTTGCTGGTTCGTCATGGGATTGCCGCGCCCATCCATCGCGCCGATGCGGTCGGAGTCGCCGTCGGTCACGAGGCAGATGTCGTGCGGATTCTTTTTTAACTGCGCGCCGCCCAGCGCGTAATTTTTTGGCAACGGCTCCGGACAAATGCCGCCGAACAAAATGTCGTGCTGCGCGTTCAGCGTGGTGACGGTGCAATTCGTCTGGGCGAGCAGCGTTTCAAAACAACCCGCGCCGACCCCAAACAACGCGTCATGCGCCACGCGCAATTTTGATTTGGCGATGAGCTTAAAATCCACCAGCCGTTTGATGGCGGCAAAGTGCGCGGGACGAAGGTCGCGATTTTGGATTTTAGATTTTGGATTTTGGATTTGCTTCGGTTCCGTTGCGCCTAAAAAACTTTCCACGCCCTTGCATTCTTCCGGGCTGCTGCTGCCGCCGAAATGCGACTTGAGTTTGAAGCCGTTAAAGATTGGCGGATTGTGGCTGGCCGTAATCATCACGCCGCCGACCGCGCCCAGATTTTTCACCGCAAAGGAAACGCACGGCGTCGGCACGGGCACAGGCGAAAGGATGACTTCAAAATCATTCCCGGCAAAAACTTCGGCGGTGATCTGTGCGAAACGGTCGGATAAAAACCGGCGGTCGTAGCCGATGATGACTTTGGGCTGCCGCCCGAAAATCTCTGACTTCTGACTTCCGACCTCTGACTTCCAGAAGTCCGCCGTGGCCTGCGCCACGCGGGCGACATTGGCAAACGTAAAATCCTCCGCGATAACTGCGCGCCAGCCGTCGGTGCCGAATTTGATCTGGCTCATAACAGCAGCGAGGGAACCTTCAAATCCGCCAGCGCGGGGTCGTTGTCGTGCGCGATCTTTCGCATTTTTTTGATGGCGGCGCCCATGTTGTGCTGGCGGAACAAGGCCGTTCCGGCCACGAAGGTGTCCGCCCCGGCGCGGGCACATTCGGCCACGGTTTGGTTATTGATGCCGCCATCCACTTCGAGACGATAGCTTAAACTTTTTTCCCGCCGCCACGCGTCGGCTTGCTGGATTTTTGGCAGGCACTCGTGGATAAAACTTTGGCCACCGAAGCCGGGGTTGACGGTCATGACGAGGAGCAAATCAATCTTGTCGAGGTAGGGTTGCACGGCGCTGATGGCGGTGGGCGGGTTGATGGCGAGGCCAACTTTTTTCCCGAGCGAACGGATTTTCCAGAGCAGCGGCGCGACGCGGTCGCCAAGCTCAACGTGGACGATGATTTGATCCGCGCCGGCTTTGACGAACGGCTCCAGCAAAATTTCCGGCTTGCCGCACATGAGGTGCACGTCGAAGAAAAGTTTTTTGGCGTGCGGGCGCACGGCAGCGACGACGTCGGGGCCGAAGGAAATGTTGGGGACGAATTGGCCGTCCATGATGTCGAGGTGCAGCCAGTCAGCCCCGGCGTTTTCAGCGCGCTCGACTTGCTGACCCAGGCGGGTGAAGTCGGCGGCGAGCAGTGACGGCGCAATAATCATGGGGAGTTTTTAATTCTTAATTTTTAATTTTGAGTTGGTATCAAGCCCGGCCACGACCAACGGGTAAACTGCATAATTTCACTTCGAGCGGAGAACTTAAAACTAAAAATTAAAAACTGAAAACTAATTTTGCTTGGCATCGAGACTCTTGCGGACGAGGCGGGCGAGGGCGTGTGGCAGGTAGGGCTTTTGCAAATAATTCAAATCGGGGTCGAGCTTGAAATTTTTCCCGAGCGCATCAGCGCCGTAGCCGGTGGAGAAAATCACTTTGAGCTTGGGCTTCTCGATTAAAAGTTTGTCGGCGAGTTCGCGGCCGTTCATGCCGCCGGGCATGATGACATCGGTGAAGAGCAGTTGGATGTCGTGTTTGTATTCGCTCCAGATTTGCAGCGCATTGTTGCCATCAACGGCTTGAAAAACGCGGTAGCCGTGGCGGTTCAAGGTGCGGGTGATGATCTCGCGGAGATCGCGCTCGTCCTCGACGACGAGCACGGTCTCGGTGCCGCCCAAGGTGCGAAATTGCGTCTCCACGGCGGCGTCAACTTCCGGGGCGGTAACGGCGCTGGCGGGAAGAAAAACGTGGAACGTGGTTCCCTTGCCCATTTCACTTTCGATTTCGATCCAGCCCTTGTGTTGTTTGACGATGCCGTAAACGGTGGCGAGGCCAAGGCCGGTTCCTTTGCCGAGTTCCTTGGTGGTGAAAAACGGTTCGAAGATGCGTTGCAAATTTTCCGGCGGAATGCCATCGCCGGTGTCGGTGTGGCTCAAGCAAATGTATCGGCCGGGGGTGGCTTCGATGGATTTGCGGATGTGCGCGGTGTCCACTTCGCGCGAGGAAATGCGGATGGCCAGCCGTCCGCCGCGCGGCATGGCATCGCGCGAGTTCACGGAGAGATTCAATAAAATTTGCTCCATCATCGTGGGGTCAGCATCCACGATGGCGGGTTCACTGCTAAAATTTAGCTGCAAGGAAATGTCCTCGCCGAGCAAGCGTCCCAGCATTTCCGTCATGCCGCCAACGACGCGGTTGAGGTCGAGCGGGCGCGGGTTGACGATTTGTTTGCGGCCAAAGGCGAGCAACTGGCGCGTGAGACCGGCGGCGCGTTCGGAGGCTTGCTTGATCTGGTTGGCGGAGGCGAGCGCCCGGGGCTCCAGCGGAGTCATCGTCAGCAACGACGCGTGGCCAAGGATGATGGTGAGGATGTTGTTGAAATCGTGCGCCACGCCACCGGCAAGCTGGCCGATGGCTTCCATTTTTTGCGACTGGCGCAACTGTTCTTCCAAGCGTTTCTGTAAAGTGACATCGCGGAACAGACTCAAGAGCAAGCGCGGCTTGCCGCCGGATTCAACGTAGGAATCACTGATTTCATAAACCACTTGGCGGTCATCGTGCAAAGTGAATTGTTTCTCGCTCTTCTGTTCGACAAAGCCGGCGCGGAAATTCAAGCGATGGGCGTGCAGCATGACGGACGTATCCGTGCTCAAAGCGTGCACCACGGTGAGCGGCTTGCCTTCGAGCTGATCTTGCGTCATGCCGACGAGCCGACCATACGCGCTATTCACCGCTACGATAATTCCCGCTTCATCCGTGAGCCTCATGCCATCGGCGGAATTTTCCCAGACGGAACGGAACAACGCCTCGGAACTGCGCCGCGCCATCTCCGCCGCGTGCCGTTCGCTGACATCGCGGACGTGAAATAACAGCGCCGGATGTCCCTCAAATTCCACCCGCACTACCCGGCCTTCTACCGGAATCACATGGCCATTGGCAGTGATGCTTTCGCTCTCAAACCATTTCACTTCACCGGCAATAATCTTGGCCAGATTTTCCCGTGCAAAATCCTGGCGCGCTGACGGGACAAGTTCCTCAATCGCATTTTTGCCAATCAGCCCGGCGCGCGCGCAACCATGCAACGCGCAGGCGGCAGCATTGACATCCAGCACATTGCCCCGCAAGTCCTCGACAAAGATGGCGTCGGGCGAATTCTCGAACAAGTCGTGGAAACGCCGCTGGCTGTGGTGCAAATCATCCTCCGCCCGGACGCGCTCCAACGCACCACCGCACTGGTCGGCCAACGTTTGCAATGTCGCCAAATCTTTGTCCGCGTAGCTGTGCGAGCGGCGGCTTTGCACGAACAGCACCCCGATGACGCGTTCACCCTTGCGCACCGGCGCAATCATCGTCGTCCCGGATTTCTCTCCAGTCTCCTCGGCAGAAATCAGTTCCGCGCCGCGCGTAATGACGCGCCGCACGATGGCGTTCGCGTGCTGCGGCTGCGTGGAAGGCGGAATCGGCACCCGCTTGCCATCAATCGTCGCATAGGTCAGCAGCGAAACCACCTCGTCTTTTTCCGCCGAAAACAAATCCAGTGAAAAATCATCCCAATGAAACAGCTCATCCGCCGCCGCGCAGATGAATTCCGCCGCCGCTGACGACGTGCTGGCCGCGCTCAACTGGTGGCTTAATTTTCCGAACAGCGCGTTGTGTTGCGCTGCCCGGCGGCGCACCGTCACATCCGTGGCCATCGTCAGCGCCGCCAGCTTTCCGTGAAACGCTAGCGTAGACCAGACCACTTCCATGTCCATGGACGCGCCATCTTTGCGACGGTGTCGCCAGACCAGGCCACTCGCGTTGGAATCGCGCGGCGGCAAACCGGACTGATCGCCCGTGCGCAAATCCGCGAGACTCATCTGCAGAAATTCATCCCGCGTATAACCGTAGTGCTGCACCGCCGACTCGTTCGCCTCCAGAATTTTTTGCGTCTCCAGATCGAAGACCCACATCGGATGCGGATTGCCTTGGAACAGCAGCCGGTATTGTTTCTCGCTGCGCTTGAGTTCCTCCTGCGTCTCATGCCGCAACGCCCGCTCCGCCGCCTCCGCCACCGCGCGCCGCACCGCGGAAGGCAGGCGCTCGCGGTTTTGTTTCAGGACGTAGTCCGTAGCGCCCGACTTGAGACTTTCAATCGCCGCCAGTTCGCCAATCGTGCCGGACACGAGGATGAACGGCAGCAGTGGAAATTTTTCACGGACAATCTTCAGCGCCTCCAGCCCGTTGAAATCCGGCAGCTTGTAGTCCGAGATAAATACATCCCACTTCACCGTCGGCAACGCCTGCAAAAATTCCGCGCGCAGGCTGACATGGCAGATGTCCACCACCAGCCCGTCATGCTCCAAAAGATCACGCACCAGCAGCGCGTCTGCCGGGTTGTCCTCCAAATGCAAAATGCGGAGAATCTGACTCATTCGAGAAAAATTTCGATAAAACTAGCAGCTTTCAAGCCGCCGCGCTCCAGCCAGCATAAAAGACCAGCCCGCGCGGAAAATGTAAAGAACCGACGACCTTTCCACGCCTTGCCACTTATCCGAAACCAGCTTCGCGTTCTGAATCAGGACAAATTCAAAAGTTTTTAGACGTTGACTTCCAGCGCGTGTTGGCTAGAGTTTGCGGCCTTTTAAGCAACGAAATATTTATGCCGAACACGAAGTCAGCCGAACGCCGGATGCGCAACAGCGCCCGCAAGCAACTGCACAACCGCAGCATCGCCTCCAACCTCCGCCGCGTGGAAAAAGAATTCCGCGCCGTCGTGGCTGCTGGTAAAAAAGACGAAGCCATTAAGCTGCTCCCCGGCGTGCATTCCGCCTACGACAAGGCCGTGAAGACCGGCGTCGTCAAACGCCCGACGGCCAACCGCAAGAAATCCCGCTTGGCCTTGGCCATCGCCGCCAAGCCGGTCGCCGCGAAGAAGTAATTTGTCCATTTCAAAATCAAAGCCGGAGCCTTGCGCTCCGGCTTTTTTGTTTCCACCCCCAAGGCAGCGCATCATCGCGGCGGTGGTAACTGGGGCTGAAACTAAAATTCAACCGCAGATGAGTGCGGATAAACGCAGATAAATTAGGCAACGGCTCCCCGTAGAACTTCTGGCAAAGGATTTGAAAAAGAAAAACCCGGCCTGCTTGCGCGAGCCGGGGTTTTGGTTGCTTCCAAAAGTTAATTTTCAATCGACTGAAGGATCGGCTCGTATTGCGCCGGAGTTTGCGCGTCTGGGTCATAGCCTGCTGCCGTGACAATATTGAATGCCGCGATATTCTTGCAAAATTTAACGGAGCCGTCAGTGAACAAAACGTCCCACCCTTTGGACGGGAAGTGCGGGAAAGTATAGCGGTTATAGCCGGTCGGCGTGGCGACGCCGATGTTGCCGCCGCCGATGTAGTCCATGGCAAATAATTTGTGTCCGCCGCCAGATTTCCCGGTGTCGGAAGATTTTTGATAGGTGCGCAAATTGGAAGTGGTGTCAGCGTGAGGATTAAAATTGATGGAGCTGCGCACCCGTGGCACACCGCCGCTTAAACCACTGTCAGTGCTCATAAATCGGGGCGTCGAATAAGTGTCCATCGTCAACAAGCCACCGACGATGTTGGCAAAACTGGGGCAAAACAACACCTTGCCTTCACCAATGAGGTTCGCATTATACAAAAAACCTAAGTTCTGAAATTCCCAAGCCGCGCCAGTGTCGTTGTTACTGGGAACACCTTTAGGAACTGGCATATTCGCAGCCGCACCAGTCTGCACCACATATCGGGTGTATTGAGCTTGGTTAATCTTATTCCGTGGGTGAGACGCTTGATCATACCAGATGGGATACCAATCACCGTAATCCCCGGCATACATCGTGGTCGCGAGCCCTATCTGGTGAAAGTTTGACTGACAATTGGCAAGTTTCGCCTTTTCTTTCGCCGCCGCCAGCGCGGGCAGGAGCATCGCCGCGAGAATCGCGATGATGGCGATGACGACGAGGAGTTCAATCAGCGTGAAGGCTGCCGGACGGGAATTGTTTGGTTTGGTTTTCATTCGGTCAAAATAGTTGTATGAAAAAAAGACGCGCGGACGAAAAGCCTTTCGTCCGCGCGCCCTGAATTTCAACGCACGGATGGAACATCCGATAGAACACGGTGCCATTGCCGGCGCGGATCGTGTTCGTGTAATGGTTGTTGGTGTCCGTGCCTAGGATGGTCACCCAGTTGCCATTGAGGCCAGTGGAGAGTGTGTTGGTCTGCGCCTGCAGCACCCAGCCGGTGTGATCCGCCGGCCAACTCATCTCGAGGTTGTTCCCGTTCACGACCGCCACCATGTTGGTCGGCGTGAGGTTGACCGCCGAGGCGCCCGCAACCACGACGATGGTGCCGTCAATCGCCAGCTTGTTGGTGAAGACGTAGCTGATGGTGGCGAGCGCGTTGGACGCGGGCAGGTTGGTGATGGTGAAGTTGCCGATGCTCGCCTTGTTGAAGACGTGGAACACGTCGCCGGTGACGAGGTCGTCGCCCGCAGCGGTGACGGTGAGCGTGCCACCGTTGACGGTGATTGTGGACGCGCCGGACGCGGCGAGTTCACCGCAGTTCGGCGAGTTGGTGCGGTTGAGCGACACGTTCATGTTGACCGCATTCAGCGTCACATTGCCGCTGACAGTGAGCAAGCCGGTGGGCAGGCCGGGCGAAACCGTCGTTCCAGTGTCAGCCACCAACTGGCCGGTGATGGAACCGATGCCGCTCAAGGACTGGGCACCACCGGTCAAAGGCACGACCGCCGCGAGATTCAAGATGCCATTGGTGTAGATGTCAGAAACGTTCTGGCTGAAAACGGGATCAACATAGTTGGACGCATAGCCCATTTTCGACGCATCCAGCACGGCGGTCACGCCCGCCAGCGTGATGCTCGAGGAGTTGGTCAAATTGTTCGGCGCGATGATGGCCAGCGTGCCATTGCTGACAACGGTCGAGCCCCAGTAAGTGGCAATCGGAACGTAAAGATAATTAGTGAAGCTCGCACTATCGGTGTTGGTGGTGGTATTGATGCCGTTCAGCGTCAACGAGCCAGCACCCGATTTCACGATGTTGTTGGTGATACCGATGCCGCCAGAGAAGGTCGTGCTCAAGCCCTTGTTGCCGATGATGTAAGTGGCCGGAACGCCAAAGCTCACACTGCCGATGCTGCTCGATTGTGAACCACCTTGGAGCGCACCGAAGCGGATGGTGTTCGCGTCGCGGCTGAATAGATTGCCGCCCTGGAAATCAAACGTGGTATTGTCGCCACCGTTGTTGGCAGTAAAGAAGCGGCCGTTGGCGGTCGAGCCGACAATCACCGTGCCGTTGAAGCCGGCGAAAGAATTCGCTCCACCGATACTGCAGGCATTGGTCAGCACGTTCGTAGCCGTCGGTCCACCGACAAATTGGCCGAAGAAGTTATTGGCCTGGTTACCACCACCGGTGAGAAGCACCGTGGAATTGTCAGCCGTGGTAATGGTATTACCCAAGCCGGCGGACGGATTGTTGGCGTTCGACATGCCGACCACCGCACCATTGCTGGCGATGACACCGCCAGCACCCATCGAGCCGACGTTACCAATCTGAAAGACAGCACCAGCGGAAACAATGGTCCCGCCGCTGTAGCTGTTGGCCGCGTTCAAACGCAGGTTCGCGCCGGGGGACACCAAGACGGCCACACCGCCGCCGCCGCTGCCATCCGCAATGGTCGCGCCGTAGGTAGATGCACCCTGCACAATCAGTGTGTTCGTGGTGGCGGTGGAATTATTTGCAATCGTGCCCAGCGTGCCAGCGATGCTGCCGACGGTCACGCTGCTGCCCAAATCCAAAATACCGCCCGCCAGCGTCACAGCGCTGCTGCCGGAGCCGAGAGCGTTCGGATTGGTCACTTTCAAGGTGCCGAGGTTGATGGTGGTGGCACCTGAATAAGTGTTGTTGCCCGACAACGTTTCCGTGCCGCTGCCCGCCTTGGTCAAGGCCAAGGTGCCGGTGGTATTCTTCAACACACCGGAAAATACGCCGCTGTTATTGTTGTTGCCGATGCTCAACGTGGAAGCGCCCCCGCCCGTGACCACATCCACGGTGCCATTGCCGTTCAATCCATTGATGGAAATACTATTGTTGTTCAAGTCAATCACGGCGGAACCCTGCACCGCCACGTCGCCTGCGCCGGTGCCGGAAATGGCGTTGTTAATGCCGACTTGCAACGTGCCGTTGCTGACCACGGTGCCGCCGCCGTAGGTGTTCGCTTGATTCAGCAACAAGCTGCCGCTGCCCTTTTTGACCAAGCTCGCGCCGCCGGCGATCTGCCCGCCATTAAAAGTGTAGGCCGCCGTGTTGCTCACCAGCACGCTGCTGGGAGACAAGGTGCCAGCCAAAGTCACCGTCGGATTGGTGGAACCAACGGAGTTGAAAGTGACGTTGTCCGAGTTGTTGAAGATGATCGGCGAAACACCGTTCAGCCAGTTGGCATCCGTAGCGATGTTCCAGTTGGCATTGACCGCGCCGCCCGTCCAGACCAGATTTTTCGGAACGTAGGGAGAAACCACCAGGTTGACATTGCCGCCGGAAACCACCACGGAAGCAACGTTGCCCGCCGTCAAGCCGCTGCCGGTGACACCCGTTACGGAATAGCTGCCACCATCAGTGATGCTGCCGCTCGCCTGCTGAATGATGCGGTAAGTGCCGACACCGAGCGGTGACGCACCAGCGTTGTTGATGGAAAACGCATTACCAGCCAACGCGAGCGTGCCTTGCGAAACGTAAAGCGCCGGATGCGTGGTGTCGCCGAGGAACGCCGTCGGGGTGAAGGTCAGGGAAATACCTTTGGAACCGGTCGCCAAATCAATGATTCCGGCTGCGTCAGCCTCGATGGTTGCCGCCGTCGAACTGACGCCGATGCCGCTGGCGCTGAGGTTGGCGGTGTCCAGCGTGTAAGTTCCACCCCCAACTGTCGCATTGGTTACCGAGAAAATTGCGCCAGCGGCGATGTTGAGGTTAGCACCAGTTCCGAGAGCGCCGACGACGAGTTCATCGAGCCGGCCAGCATCCACGGACCAATTGCCTACATAGTTGTTGGCGAACGGCAATTGAATGTTACCGGGGCCGGCAGTATGCAGAACCGAGTTGCCCGCCAAGCCAGCGGTCACTTTGTTTCCCGCATTGCCGATTGTCAGCACATCAGAAGCGCTGGTAGTAGCTACGATCGGAGTGGTGCTCGCGGTGGTGCTCACTGTGACTCCGTTAAGTGTGGCGCTGCCATTCATCCGAACTACACCGCTGTTGGCCAAATTGACAGTGGCCAAGCCCAAGGTGACGCCGTCAATTTGCAAAACACCGTTGCCGTTAGCGGTGGCAGCGGTAGCCACGCCAAAGGCGGCGGGATCTTTGGCGATTAAAGTGCCGGCGGTTACAAACATTGAAGATCCCGCGTTGAAAGTATTGGCACCAGACAAAATCCATGTGCCCGAACCCTCTTTTCTAATTCCACAAGACGCACCACTTTGATTTGCGCTTTGTGACAACGAAGCAATTGTATTGGTGCCCGTATTAGAACCTGCCAAAACCCAAGTGTTCGCGCGCCCGGTGGCACCAGGATAAAGAAACATTTGTTTGAAGAAATAGGTGGCATTCACACTGGTCGCATTATTCGTGAAGCCATAGGTTCCCGTCGTGGATGAGGGGAGGCGAATCTGAACCGGAATCAGAAAGGTTTGCGGATTAGTCACTGCAGCACCAAGGAAGGATCCATTGATTGGGGCGGCTGATGACGCAATACAAAGGCTTAAAACGCCCGTTTCAGGAGTGCTCGCGGTCTGCGCCGCATAAGCACTGGGGGAGGAAAAAACATAAGCCCCGCAGTTGGGACCATCAAAATTAAGCCGACTCAACATACGAGCCTTGCCGTTGACGACGGTGGCGTCATCAGGAATGATTGGATTCGCGGCCGTGCCAATGGTTCCCGTTATGGCGTTGGTAAAAGTAGCAATCGAAGCGGTGTCAGTGCCGTTATTACCGGTGTTGTTGATGGTTCCCGGAACCACGGCGCCACTCCAGTTGGCCGTATTGAGCCAACCCGCAGTGGCCGGAGCCAGCAACCAAGTCGCGTTTGCGGCGAAGGATGTTGAAGTGGCAATCAGCGTTATTGCGCCGGCAGCGAACAGTCGCGCTGTTTTATTTTTCATAGGTTGAATAAATCTATTTTCCATGGCTTTAATTGGGTTGAGCATAGCGGATAAGGGCGGTTGTTCTGGGTTCACGACATGGGGCATTGGTATGAATATATTCCATCGCCGGATTTCAACCATCGCCAGTTCTGGGGATGATTATGCCGACGTCAGCTCGCGGCGCGGTGTTTTTTGGCCGAGATGTTTCGCCACGGCTTCGGTGCGGGAACGGACGTGAAGTTTCTCGTAGATGTGCCGGATGTGCGTGTGGACGGTGGCGTAGCTGACCTTCATCGCCTCGGCAATTTCTTTGTAGAGAAATCCCTTCGCCAGCAGATTCAACACTTCCGCCTCGCGCGGGGAAAGGCTCTGCGCCTCCGCCGAAACGGGCGCGGTCTGCTGGAACGACTGCACAATCTTACGCGCGATGTGCCCGCTCATCGGCGAGCCACCGGCATTCACGTCCTTGATGGCCGCGAGCAATTCCGAGGGCGGCGTCTGCTTGAGCATATAACCCGTGGCTCCGGCGGCGAGCGCGTTGAAAATGTGTTCCGTGTTCTGATACACGGTGAGCATGATGACCTGCGTGCCGGGCAACTGCGGCTTGAGCTGGCGCACACATTCTACGCCGTTCGCGCCGGGCAGGTTGATGTCCATCAGCACCACTTGCGGCATGAGCCGGGGAATTTCCTTCAATGCATCCTCCGCGCTGGAATGATTGCTCACGCACCGAAATCCCGGCGCGCCGTCAATCAGCTTCACGAGACTCCCGCGCACCCGCGCGTCGTCCTCTACGATGGAAACGGAAACGCTCATGCGAAGGTAAATTCCCGGCGAAAGATTTCTGCGGCTGGTGTCATGGGTGCAAGTTATCCCGGCGTCCCGGCGCGGCCAATCGCCACAACTGGCGATGCGACGAACACCGTCAGCGCCACGCGCGTGCCGCTCGCGGTGCTGCTGATTTCGCAACGGCCACCAATCGCATCCAGCCGCTTCTCCATGTTCGACAGGCCAGAACCGGAGGCGAGGCGATCCGCCCCGGCGTTTTTCCCGCCCGCATTTTCCGCCGCCAGCCCGCGCCCGTTGTCTTCTACGGCCAGCGTGAAACTTTCCGGCGCGATGGTCAGGCGCAACCAGACTTCCGTGGCGTGCGAATGTTTCACCAGATTGTTCAACGCCTCTTTCAGCGCGAGAAACAGATTGTAACGCACTTCCGCATCCACGCGCGTCGCCGGCAGCATCACGGGAAAATCCATGCGGCAACGGATGCCCGCCACGCGCAGAAAATCTTCCGCGTAGGCGGAAACGTAATCCATCAGGCCGTTGAACGTGTCGTGCTGCGGATCCACGGCCCAAACAATTTCGTCCATCGCCTTCGTCAACGTGCGCGCCGATTCCGTGATGCGCTCCAAGTTAGCATCCGTCTGCTCCGGGTCGCGCCGCGCCAGTTCGGTGAGCAAGGTGATTTGCGTGAGGCCCGCGCCGACATCGTCGTGGATGTCTTTCGCAATGCGCGCGCGATCGCGTTCGATGGCGTGCTGCTCCTGCAACCGCGCCAGTTTGCGCCGGTATTTCCGCGTGGCCGCGCGGCGCACGCCAAAGGAAATTCCGCCTACAACTAAAATGCCCGCGATAATTTTGAACGACAGCCGCTGGTAAAAATATGGCTCCACCTCGAACGCAAGGCTCGCGCCGTTGTCATTCCACACGCCCTCGCTATTGCAGGCGATGACGCGGAAGCGATACGCGCGCGGCAGCAGATTCCGCAGTTGCAACGTGCGCCGCGTATCCACATCCACCCAATCGTTGTCCAGCCCATCCACGCGGTAACGGAAGCGCGCCTTGTCGCCGCCGTCAAAACTCAACGCCGTAAAACGAAAATCCAACTGCTTGTGACCCGGCGGAATTTTCAAGGGCGAGGATGGCGGATGGAGAATTGAGGATAGCCCGCGCGCTTGTGCCTTCCCATCTTCAATTCGCCATCTTCCATCTTCGCCCAGCTCCACGAGCTCGCCATCCACGCGCAGCTCCTCGATGAGCACCGGCGGCGGTGTGGACTTCGCCGTAAGTTCATCCGGGTTCACCCACACCACCCCGCCGCGCACCGTGGTGAACCATAATTTTCCATCTGCCGCGCGCCAGCACGCGGGCTGATAGCCATCGGAACATTCCACTGAAGCCATGCCGTCCTGCCGACCGTAGCTGACGTAGTCTAACGAACTCTTGCGCCCATCCGCGCACGCGTTGAGCGCCGACTTGGTCACACAATAAATTCCCTGATGCGTGCCCAGCCAGAGCCGTTTCCCATCGTCCAAAATCTGGCTGATGACATCCACCGGCAAGCCGTTCGTGGCCGTGATGCGCGAAAATTTTCCAGCCTTGAACCGCAGCAGCCCGCCGCGAAATGTCCCCGCCCACAGCGTGCCGTTCGTCTCCGCCAGCAGCGAATAAATCGGCTGCTCCGCCAGCGCATCATCCGGGCGGAACGCCGTCAGCTGGTCCGGCTCGCAGCGGAAAATTTTTCCATCGTCCGACCCCGCCCAAATGTTTCCATCCGGCGTTTCCGCCAGCGCCCGCACCGCTGGCAAGGTCGCCGCGCCGTTGGTTCCCAGAATCCGCCGCTCGTTGCCGTCTGAAAACGCGATGCCGTATTTCGTGCCCATCCACACACGTCCTTTGCTATCCGTCAAAATACATTTGATGCCGTGAACGTCCCACGACACGCGCCGAATCTGGCCGTCGCGGAACTGAAATAAATCTTCGCCCGCCGCCGCGCTCAACCATGCCCCGCCATCCGGCTGCGGCGCGATGGAAAAAACAAAATTCGCCGACGCGCTCGCGCCCACCGGAAACCGCGTCACCACATCGTTGGTCCAGCGGCACAAACCGCCGCCCGCCGTGCCGATCCACATTGCACCGCTTTTATCCTGACTCACCGCGAATGCCGTGCCCGCGCCCAGACCCTCCGCCGCACCGATGACATGAAACCGCCGGTCGCGCAGCCGCACCAGCCCGCCGTGATCCACGCCCGCCCAGATGCCGCCATCACGGCTCTCGAACCACGCCCCCACGCGGTCGCCCGGCAAATTATCCGCCGCCGTCAGCCGCAAAAATGTTCCATCAGGCGCGAGATGAAACAGCCCGTTGCCGTAATGATTGAACCACAGTCCGCCCGCGGCATCCTCATGCACGCCCATCGCCCGGCCCGAGGCCGCGCCCAGCAAACCGCGCCACGCCGGAATTTCTGCCGTCCACGCACGGCCTTCCGCCCGGCGCAAACGGTCGCCGTCCAAAACCCACAACGCGCCGGACTTCAGCGGAAACAGTTGTTGCGGTTGGATGTCCGCCTGACTGTTCGTCGGCGTCATCGCTTCAAAATAATTTCCGTTCCAGCGCGCGATTTCATTTTCCGCCCCGGCCCAGATTTTTCCCCGCGCATCCGCCGCCACCGTGTAAATTCGGCTGCCTGCCAGCCCGCCGTCCTCTGGCAACAGTTTGAACGCGCCGTTCGCGAACAGCAAAATGTGATTGTCGCGCGTGAGAAACCAGAGCCGCCCCAGCTCGTCCGCGCATTGAAAAACCGGCCGCGCATCGGGCGGCGAGGAAATTTTCCACCGGGAATCCGGCTGCACCAGATCGCGCTCCAACACCTCGCCGTATTGCGTGACGAACGTGACGTGGTTCGACGACGACGCCACCAGCGTCGTGTGTAAATCAAACGTCGGCTGATCCGGCCATTCGCTGTGGAAGCGGCCACCACGATACGAGGTCAGCCCGCCGCGAAACGTATTGATCCACAGCGTGCCGCTCGCATCCAGAAAAAGTCCCTGCACCCGCGCCTGCCCCAGCTCCGGCGTGCTGACCGGATCGAACGTCACGAACCGCGCGCCATCAAACCGCGCCAGCCCGTTGTAAGTGCCCACCCAGAGATAGCCGTCCGACGTCTGCGCGATGGAAGTGACCGTGCTGCTCGGCAGGCTGTTGTTTTCCGTCACCCACTTGTCCACGAGATAATCCGCCGGCGCGGCGACGTTTTTGGCGGCGAAAAAAAACAGCAGCGCCACCGGCAACCCGGCGATGGCGGCCTGACGCAGTCGCAAAGAAATGTTTCGGCGGCGCATTTCCGTGAAGCATAACGCCGGAAAAAATCCGCGCCACTGGAAAACCGGGGCGCGGAAATTCAGCCGCCAGCAAATCAGGGTTGCGGACTATTAATGCGCCTAACGCTTCCGGAATGGATAAAGCAACTGTCCCACGAAGGTGCGCGGATGGACGGCTTTTTCCGGAGCTGCCAGACCCACGGTTTCCGGCCGGGCATTCGCCGGCATATAAAAAGTCCCGAAGGCCAAATCGAGACAGGAAAACATGGCGGCAAAATTTTTGTCCAGCGCTTCTGGGATGTCGGAATGATGCCAGCGGTGAAACACCGGGCTAACAAAAACGTAGCGCAAGGGACCGAAAGTCCAGCGCAGGTTGGAATGGATAAAAAAATTGTAGAAGCCGATGACCAAACCGGCCACGGCAAGCACCTGCGGATTAAAACCGGCCAGCGAGCAAACGAAGAACAATAGGGTTTCGCCAGCGGATTCAACCAGGTTTTCCGCCGGATGAAAGCGCACAGCAGAAATCCAATTCACTTCTTCTGAGCTATGGTGAATGGAGTGAAATCTCCAGACCGGCCGCAGGTGAAAAATCCGGTGGCGGATATAAATCAAACCGTCTCGGACAAATAGTAAGACCAGCAACTGGGCTGCGAACCACGGTAGCGAAAGGTTGGGATTTTGGGACGCACCCGCGAATTGCAAAGCCAAGAAACCAAAAATCACTGAAAGGACGAAATAGATGAACGGCGGATATAACATCCCAAGCAACGCGTATTGCAGGTCGAGCAATGTGGCGCGCATGGATTTCTTGTCAGGACCAAACGCAAAAACTCTTTCCAATACGGAAAAAACGATTACTCCGACCGCAAGGGCGATGAGTCCCTGGGCCAACGAGTCGGTGCACTGATGCAGCATGGTGATGAGCTGATTCAAGATTGCGTGAAAAATAAGCCACTCATGCATCATCGTCACTTGAAAAGCTTCGCAGCTTTTTGTCGTGTCCGGTTTGGCTTTTCGCCATACTCGCCGCCGCATGCATCAAATCATCCAGAACTTGAACGACTGGTATTCCCACGCGCTGCAATCCGGCGGTTATCCGCTCGTCGCACTCATGATGGCGGTGGAAAGCTCGCTCTTCCCGCTGCCGAGCGAAATCGTCATTCCGCCCGCCGCGCACCTCGCGGCCACCGGCCAGATTCCACTCACGCTCTGGGGCATCGTGCTCGCCGGAACCATCGGTTCATGGCTCGGCGCTACGGTGATGTATTGGGGTTCGCGCTGGGCGGGACGTCCGCTGGTGCTGCGCTTCGGAAAATATTTTTTTATCTCCGCCGAAAAAATTGAAGGCGCGGAACGCTGGGCCTCGCACTACGGCGCGATGGGAATTTTCGTCTCGCGGCTGTTGCCCGTCGTGCGGCATCTCATCGGCATCCCCGCCGGCATCGTGCGGATGAACTACTGGATTTTTTCCCTCTACACGTTGCTTGGCTCCGCCATCTGGTGCGCGGTGCTGTGCTGGCTCGGCGTGAAGATGGGCCAGGACGAATCGCTGATGAAGGGCGAGTATCATCGCCTCACCCTTTGGCTGGCCAGTGCGATGGTCGCGCTGGGCGGGCTGTATTATTTCTTCGTCCACCGGCACATGGTGAAGAAGTCAGAAGCCGGAAGCCGGAAGTCAGAGTAAAATTTCAGCGCGGGTTTTAGGACCTGTGTTTCATCTGTGCCCATCTGTGGCTGAAATTTTTTGCCCGGTCCGCTCACTTCACGAATTCAATGCTGCATGGATATTTGTATTCTTCTCCGTTGTTGGCCTTGATGCCCGCGATGATAGTGAAGACCAACCCCGCCAGCGGAATCAACACCACCAAGGGAATCAGCAGGTAGCCCACACATAAAAACGAAAGCACCACGGCCACAATCCCGGCCACAAACAAGGCGATGGTCATCGTGATCTGAAAATTCAGCGCCGCCTTGCCGTGAATGTTCACGGACGGAAATTTGTCTTTCTGAATCTGCCAGACAATCAGCGGCCCGATGATGTTGCCAAACGGCACGCCGATAAATCCGGCCAGCGCGCTCAAATGGCAAAGCATATTCCACATCCGCGCCTGGCTTTCGGGATTGGACGGCGGAGGAGGCGATGAGGTCGCAGGCATGACGGGCGGTGGTGGCTCGATGGGCGGCGGGGCTTGCGTTTGATTTTCAGCCATAGGATTCCTTTCGCAGACTTGCCGCTTGAATACGGCCATTTGATTTCCGGCGCAATGCCAAAATTACTTTGCGCCTTTGCGCCTTTGCGTGAAACTTCCGCCGTGCCCGTTTCCGAAGCCATCCGTAAAAAATTGTCCGCCGTGCCGCACAAGCCCGGCGTGTATCTGCACAAGGACCGCTTCGGAACAGTCATCTACGTCGGCAAGGCACTCGATTTGCGGAAGCGCGTGAGCCAGTATTTTCAATCGTCGCGACGCATGGGCTGGGATTTGAAATTCAATGCGCTCGTTGAGGCGATTTGCGATTTCGATGTCCACGTCGTCCGCAGCGAACCGGAAGCGCTGCTGCTGGAAAGCAAGCTCATCAAGGAATTCAAGCCGCGCTTCAATATCAGCCTGCGCGACGACAAGCGCTACCTGATGCTCAAGGTGAACCTGAACGACCCGATTCCCAATCTGGTTTTCACGCGGCTCAAGAAGGACGACGGCGCGCGTTATTTCGGGCCGTTCGTAAATTCGCTCGCGCTGCGCAATACCGTGGCACTCGCACGGAAACAATTTAATCTGCGCGGCTGCCGCGTGTTCACACCGGGCGCGGCGGATTACAAGCACTGCCTCTACGCGCATCTGAAAAATTGCACCGCGCCGTGCGTGGGCAACGTGACGCGCGAGCAATACCTCGAACAGGTGAACGCCGCGTGCAATTTCCTCGAAGGCCAAGCGCGCGAAATGCAGCCGCAGCTCGAAGCGGAAATGAAAAAAGCCGCCGCCGCGCACGATTTCGAGAAAGCCGCCGACCTGCGCGATCTCATCCGCGATTTGCAGGACACTTGGAAGAAGACGGAGAAATTTGCGCGCGTGCCTTACACCTTGCCGCTGGCGATTCATCCTGAAAAAGATTTGGTGGAGCTGGCGAAGATTCTCGGCCTGCCCACGCCGCCAACACGCATCGAAGGCTTCGACATTTCCAACATCAGCGGCACGTTCGTGGTCGCCTCGTGTGTGAGTTTCAAAAACGGCCGGCCTGACCGCGCGAATTACCGCCGCTTCAAAATCAAAGGCGTCGCGGGGCAGGATGATTTTGCGAGCATGGCGGAAGTGATTCGGCGGCGTTACACGCGGTTAAAACGCGAGGCCAAAGAGATGCCTGATCTGATTTTGATTGATGGCGGCAAGGGCCAACTCGGCATGGCCTGCGCGGAACTGGCAAAGCTGGGCTTGGAAAAAATTCCCGTCATCGGTCTCGCCAAGGAGTTCGAGGAAATTTATCTGCCGGAGAAAAGCCTGCCGCTGCGTTTGGGTCTCGATCATCCGGCGGTGAAATTATTGCAGCGCATCCGTGATGAATGTCATCGCGTGGCGAATTCCTTCAACGCGCAACTGCGGCTCAAAAAGATTTCTGAGAGCGTGCTGGACGATTTCCCCGGTATCGGTGAGCGGCGCAAAGCGGCGCTGCTGAAAAAATTCGGCTCGGTGTCGCGGCTCAGGCTCGCCACGGTGGAACAGATTGCGGAAGTCTCCGGCTTCGGCGGCAAGGCGGCGGAAGAATTGAAAAAGTTTTTGGAAGCGCGCAGCGCGTCTGTCTAGGCCGGATTGCGGAACGCTTGCACGCTCGCCACGAAATCATCCGGCACGCCGAAATCAAAACGCTTCGCGCCCATCATCTCCAGTGCAAGATAACCGTGGCGCTGACGTTGGATTTCCTGGGCGCGCGTCAGTTGGAATTCGCCGTTGTCGCGCACGTTGTCGCGAATCATTTCGCCGAGGATGTCGTAGATGCTCGGCGCGAGCAGGTGCATTCCGAACCAGCCGAGCCATGTCTGCGGCGGCAGACCATCCACATGTAATTTCTCCTGCGCGACGGCCACGGCGGGTTTCTCGATGATGAGGGAAATGTCAATCAGCCGGGAATTTTCCGCGCGACGCGTCCCGGCAATCGTGCCGTAGCCTTTCAACTCACCGGCAGAGATGCGGTTCACGGCGGAAACGCTTTTGCCGCCGGAAACTTTGGCCATGTCCGCTAGCTCGCGATACGGCGAAACGGGCGAGCCGCGAAAAAGGTGGTCGCCGAGGCCGAGCAGAACCATTTCGCCGTTCGCAAAACCTTTCGTCTGAAAAACCGCGTGGCCGTAGCCTTCCTGCTGGTGTTGCACGGCGAAGGTGACGCGTTCGGAAAACTTTTTCATCTGCGCCGCCTCGTTGAGCAGCGCGGGATATTTTTCCAGCCGCTTGAGATAATTCGCATCCGGGCCGCGCAGATAATTTTTCACCGTCGCGTCCTCGCCAGGTTGTGTGATGATGCAAATCTCCTCAATGCCCGCCGCATCGAGTTCCAGCAGGTGATAATGAAACAGCGCGCGCGCGATGCCGTCCGCGCCGACGACGGGGAACAATTCCTTCTTCACCGCGTGCGAGGCGGGAAAATGCCGCGTGCCGAGGCCGGCGATGG
>JBEEMY010000002.1:0-18444 GCA_041192415.1 Verrucomicrobiota bacterium
CAACGACATCGGCGTGCCGATGACCTTGCTGCGGTTGAATAAAGCGCATCAGGCGGCGGTGCTGGAAGTCGGCACGAATCATCCCGGCGAACTTGCGCCGCTGGTGAAGATGATTGCGCCCAAACTCGGCGTCATCACGAGCATCGGGCGTGAGCATCTGGAATTTTTTGGCGATGTCGCGGGCGTGGCGAAGGAAGAGGGGATGTTAGCCGAGTTGCTGCCGGCGGATGGGATTTTGTTCGTGAATGGCGATTGCGAGTGGTCGGAAAAAATTGCGGCGCGGACGAAGGCGCGGGTTGTCCGCATCGGTCTTGGTGAGAAGAACGACTGGCGCGCGAAGAAAGTCCGGCTCGATAAAAGCGGCGTCACGTTTCAGGTCGAGAATGCGAAGAAAGAATTTTGCGGTGAGTGCCGGATCAATTTGCTTGGCAAGCATCAGGTGACGAATGCGCTGCTGGCGATGGCGGTGGGCGCGGAATTGGGTTTGTCGCGCGATGAGATTTGCGACGGGCTGGCGGCGTGCCAGCCGCAGAAGATGCGGATGCAGTTTTGGGAAGTGAACGGGGTGCGTGTGCTGGAAGATTGCTACAACGCGAATGCGGATTCGATGCGGGCGGCGCTGGAGACCTTGTGCGGTCTGCCGCTGCAAGGGCGGCGCGTCGCCATCCTCGGCGACATGGCGGAACTCGGCGCGCAGACCGAGGCGGCGCATATCGAGATCGGGAAATTCGCGGCGGAGCTGAAGATCGGGCAGCTGTTCACGGTCGGGAAAAATTCGGCGGCCACGGCCAAGGCGGCGCGCGATGCGGGTCTGCCGCGCGTGATTGAATTCACCGACGTGGAGGCGGCGATGAAGGTGATGAAAAACTTTTTGAAGCCGGGCGATGTGGTGCTGTTGAAGGCGTCGCGCTCGTCGCGGTTGGAACGGATTGCGGAGACGTTGAAGGCGGAGAAATAAAATTGAGAAACACCCAACAATAAAATTCCGCCTAAAGTTAATTAATTTAACACATGAAAGCTTTTGGATACCAAAAACGAAACGTGGGAGACGGCTTATTGGAGATGAGCGAAGTTTCATTTACAGGTTCACCAGAGGAAATTCGGATGATAGCTAGATTTCTTGAATCTGCGGCTGCCAGAATGGAACTACATGGAACTGCATTTGGACATGACCATTTCAGAGATATTTATCCCGAGTATTGGAAAAAAGATTGGCCGGATTTTATCGTTGCAAGAGAGTCTTAATTTATGCCGTCTTACAAATTCATAAAGTCAGCATTCCAAAACTAAATGCTCTACTATTTCAGCCAACGGATTTTGGAATGGGCGCACGGCGGCGAGTGGGAGTCGCGGCTGGCGTTCCTGCGGCTGTTCCGTTACATCACGGTGCGCAGCGCGGGCGCGGCGCTCACGGCGCTGGTGTTGAGCCTGTGGCTCGGCCCCAAAATTATCCGCGCGCTGAAGGAAATGAAGTTCGGCCAGGAATACGCGGACCGCGCAGAGGAGGCGGGCGATTTCAAGACGCGCATCTTGAGCAAGAAGGGGACGCCGACGATGGGCGGGGTGCTCATCATCACGTCGCTGCTGTTCTCGACGATGCTCTGGGCGCAGTGGAACCCGCTCGTGGAACTGACGATGCTCTCGGTGCTGGTCTTGTCGGGCCTCGGCTTCTACGACGACTACGCGAAAATTTTGAAGCAAAGCGGCGGCGGCACTCCGCCGCGAGTGAAGTTGATCGTGCAATTCGCGCTGGCGGCGTTCGTCGGGATTTATCTTTTGAACTGGCCGGAGAAAAGTGAGTTGCATCTGCTCGGCTCAAAAGCTGTCTGGCACAGCAATCTGGTTTCGACGTTGATGGTGCCGTTTTACAAATACCCGCTGCACGTCGGCGCGGTGGTCGGCGTGGTGATTGTGATGCTCGCCATCGTCGGCAGCTCGAACGCGGTGAACCTGACGGACGGTCTCGACGGCCTCGCCATCGGCTGCACGCTGATCACGGGGTTTGTGTTTCTGATTTTTACCTACCTCGCCGGCAACATCAAGTTGGCGACGTATCTGCAAATCCCGTATGTGCCGGGCGCGGGCGAACTGACGGTCTTTTGCGCGGCGCTGCTCGGCGCGGGGCTGGGATTTTTGTGGTTCAACTGCCATCCGGCGCAGGTGTTCATGGGCGACACCGGTTCGCTGGCGCTGGGTGGCGCGTTCGGCATCGTGGCGGTGCTGATCCATCAGCCGTTCGTGCTGGTCATCGCGGGCGGCGTGTTCGTGATGGAGGCGCTATCGGTGATTTTACAGAAGGGTTGGTTCAAATACACGCGGCTGAAAACGGGAACGGGGCAGCGGATTTTCCTGATGTCGCCGATCCATCATCACTTTGAGAAGAAGGGCTGGTATGAATCGCAGGTGGTGACGCGGTTCTACATTTTGTGCGTGCTGTGCGCGGTGATTGCGTTCGCCACGCTGAAGCTGCGTTGAAGAAAATGAATCACTTGAAAAACATCGTTAAAAATCGCTTTGCTGCTTGCACGAAAAGCGCGCGGTTGCTAATTTTTTCACCGGATGCAGCACGGCGCGTGACGACTGGCGGTTGGTTCCCGAAGTTTCATTTTTCGATTAGTCATTTCCGCGACGAATTCACCCCAACGACGGCTGAAATAAATTTTACACGTCACGAAATTTTTTGAGGGAAAATTTCGCGGCGCAAAAATCAAAAACCAGAAAACACCTCGAACAACGGCCGCACCCGCGCCACCAAAAATTATGACCAACCCGAATCCATTCCTGCCCAAAGGCTCGCTGCTCGAACAACAAAGCGCGCGCCGCTCACGCCTCAAGCTCGGCGTATTCTGTGTGATTGCCGTGAGCAGCTTGAGCCTCGTGGCCATGCTCATCCAAGGTTGCAAGCGCGAGACGCCGGTGGAAAATCCGATGCCGGAAATCCCGACGAACTCGACGGCGATGACGGATACGAATCCGCCGGTCGCGGACACGAATGCGTTTGTGTTGCCAACGAATCAGCCGCCGATCATCGTGCCGCCGCTGGCTGAAACCGTTCCCGGTTCTGAATACCTCGTGGTCAAGGGCGACACGCTCACCACGATTGCCAAGGCGCATCACGTCTCGCTCAAAGATTTGCAAGCCGCAAATCCCAGCGTGGATTCCAAGCACCTCAAGCTGAAACAAAAAATCACCATCCCCGCGGCGACGACTCCGGCGGCTGGAATTTCCGCTCCGGTGGCTGGAGTTGAAACCGCCGCTGGCGAAACCTACACGGTGAAAACGGGCGACACGCTCACGACCATCGCCAAGAAGCACGGCACCACGGTCAAGGCATTGCAAGCCGCGAATAATCTCACCACGACCAAAATCAAGGTGAACCAAAAGCTCAAGCTGCCCACGAAAGCGGAAGTGGCTCCGCCGATTGTTGATGTAGCTCCCGTTGCGGTTCCGGCATTGTCCATGCCCGCTCCGGCTCCGGTGAAGTAATTTGTCCGTGGACGGCGGCGGAATAATTCCGCCGCCGTCCAATTTTCCGTGTTGGTCTAGTGTTGGATTTGATTGTTGTTAGTCATTGCGTCCGCTTTCCCTCCTCAACTGTGGGCGCAAGACCGAGCGACGTTCCCGTTGGTCGGGACGCGCCGGATTTTTCAAATTTTTTCCGAAGCGTAAATGAAACTTGCCCTCACCACCTTGGCGTTTTGCGTCGCCGGCCTGCTCGCGCTGGGCTTGGTGATGCTCTACAGCTCAAGCATGGTGATGATGGTCAAGAATACGAACATTGAAGTCGGCGCCAAGATGCTGCAGATGCAAGTGGTGTGGTGCGCTCTGGGACTCATCGCCTGCGCCGTCATCACCGCGTTGGATTACCAGTGGTTGAAAAAAATGGCGTGGCCAATTTTCATCGGCACGCTGGTGCTCGCCGTGCTGGTATTTGTGCCGCACCTCGGCATGAAACTCAACGGTGCGCGCCGCTGGATTCATGTGCCGGGCGCGACGTTGCAGCCGTCGGAAATGGTCAAGCTCGGCCTCATCGTCATCGTCGCGTGGTATGTGGACCGCTCGCAGCGGAAGATGAATACTTTTGTGCGCGGCCTGATTTATCCCGGAGCCATCATCGGCGTGGCGCTCGGATTAATTTTCATCGAGCCGGATCGCGGCACGACCATTTTGCTCGCTGGCGTCACGGGCTGGATGTTGATTATCGGCGGCGTTCGCTGGCTGCATCTGATTCCCGTGGGCGTGGTGGCTGCCGGAGCGCTGGCCTTTTCTATTGCACACGACGGGATGCGTAGCGGCCGCATCAACGCGTGGCTGCATCCTGATTCCCACGCCAACGGCGTAGCGTTGCAAGCCACGCAGGCGAAAATCGCCATCGGTTCCGGCGGGCTGCTCGGGCTCGGCCTCGGTGACGGACGACAGAAGCTCGGCTACCTGCCCTACATTCACAGCGACTTCATCTTCGCCAACATTGGCGAAGAACTCGGCCTCGCCGCCACCGCTTTTGTAGTCATCGCGTTTCTGCTCATCGGCGTCATCGGCATTTACATTTCGCTGCACGCGCGTGATCAGTTCGGCTCGCAACTGGCCATCGGCGTGTCCTCGCTGATTTGCTTTCAAGCCATCTTCAACATCGCCGTGGTCACCGACTTATTTCCGAACAAGGGAATTGCTTTGCCGTTCATCAGCTCGGGTGGCTCGAGCCTTGCGGCCATGCTTATGGGCATTGGCATTTTGTTCAGCGTCGCGCGACAAGCTGTGCCAGGGAAAATTTCCACCGTGGCTGGGAATGATTCTACTGGCCATGACAATCCCTTTGCGGCCAAGAGAAAATGACCTCGCCCAAAGCCATCAAGCCATTCATCGCCATTGCCTGTGGCGGGACAGGTGGCCATCTCTTTCCGGGCCTCGCCGTCGCGCAGGAATTGCAGGCGCGCGGCTGCGACGTGGCGCTGCTCATCTCGCCCAAGGAAGTGGATCAGCAAGCGGTGAAAGCCGCGTCCAGCATGGAAGTTTTCACGCTGCCCGCCGTTGGTTTGCAGAACCGAAATTATTTTTCCTTCGCCAAAAGTTTTTGGAAATCCTTCCGCGCCTCGCAAAATTATTTTAAGCAACGCCAGCCTGATGCCGTGCTGGCGATGGGCGGCTTCACCAGCGCGCCGCCCGTCCTCGCCGCGCGGAAGTTTGGCGCGAAAACTTTTCTGCACGACTCGAATACCATCCCCGGCAAAGCCAACCGTTTCCTTGCGCGCTTCGTGGACGAAGCCTTCATCGGCTTTCCCGAAGCGTTGTCGCGGCTGCGCGCAAAAAAAATTTCCATCACCGGCACACCCGTGCGCCCGCAGTTTGACGCATCACGCATCACGCATCATGCATCACGCATCACGCTTGGCCTCGACCCAGACCTCCCGACCATCCTCGTCGTCGGCGGCAGTCAGGGCGCGCGCGGATTGAATGACCTGATTCTGTCCGCGCTCACGCATCACGCATCACGCATCACATCCGCCCAATGGCTGCACCTGACCGGCGCGGCGGATTTTGAGAAAGTCAAAGCTGCCTACGCCGCGTTGAGTTTGAAGGCCGTCGTAAAACCGTTCCTCGCGGAAATGGATTTGGCGCTTGGCGCGGCGACCGCGTGTGTCAGCCGTTCCGGCGCGTCATCACTTGCGGAAATCGCAGCCATGCGCCTGCCATCCGCGCTTGTGCCGCTGCCGACCTCGGCGGACGGGCATCAGTTGACCAACGCGCTCGCGTTTGAAAAAACCGGCGCGGCAAAATTGTTGGAACAGAATTCCACCCCGGAAAAAGTCGCGGCGATTCTGGCGGAACTGGTCGGCGATGAAGCGGTGCGTTCCAAAATGCAGTCCGCGCTCGCACAATGGCACGCACCCGGCGCGGCGGCGGTGATTGCGGAAAATATTTTGGCGGCGATAAATCAAAAAGCCATTTCTCCCGCCGCCCGTGCTGCCACAAGCGAAACCAAACTGAAGGCGGTTGCATGACCATGCTCGAATCTTCAACTATCGCCGACGAATTAGCTACGCGGCTTTCATCCGCCTCGCTCCTCAAGCGCGACGAACCGATGGCGAGGCACACCACGCTCCGCGTCGGCGGGCCGGCTGATGTCTATGTGGAGCCGGCCTCGGAAAATGATCTGGCTGCGATTCTGAAATGTTGCAACGAGCGTGGCGTGAAGTTTTTCATCCTTGGCCGTGGCTCAAACCTCATCGTGCGCGATGGCGGCTTTCGCGGCGTGGTCATCTGCCTGTCGTCGCCGGAATTTTCCCGCGTGGAGATTGACGGCACACGCATCTGCGCCGGTGCGGGTGCGAAGCAGAAGTCCGTTGCCGTCGAGGCCAAGCGCAGCGGGTTGACGGGCGTAGAATTTCTGGAAGGTATTCCCGGCAGCATCGGTGGTGCGCTGCGGATGAATGCCGGCGCGATGGGCGGCGAGACATTCAACGCCGTCGAGTCCGTGCGCGTGATGGATTATGCCGGCAACATCCACGAACTGAAACCGTCCGAGATGTTTGTGACCTACCGCTGCTGCGCGACACTGAAGAATCATATCGCGCTGGGCGCAGTTTTCAAATGCACGCCGGAGCCGCGCGAACAAATCGAGGCGCGGATGAAAATTTACAACGAGAAGCGCTGGAGTTCGCAGCCCGCTGCGCCGAGCGCGGGTTGTATGTTCAAAAATCCAGGGACGATTCCGGCGGGGCGTTTGATTGACGAGCTGGGTTTGAAAAACACTAGGGTCGGCGCGGCGCGCATCTCGCAAGAACACGGCAATTTTCTGGTGAACGACGGCGGGGCGACGGCGAAGGATGTGCTGGAACTGATTTCGATTTTGAAAGCGAAGGCCAAGGCGGAGCGGGGGATTGAGTTGCACACGGAAGTGGAAGTGATTGGCGAGTAGTGCAGGTGGGTCAAGTCGCGCTGCGACTTGACCTGACCGCGCAGCGGTCACTTCGAGGCGTGGGAATTTTTAGGCGCGCGAACGATTCCGTCGCCTGACGCTGCGCTCGGCGACGGCTCTGGCCGCAGCGCGGCCAGGGCCACCATGGGGCAGAAAATTAGGAGTCCGGCGTTGACTTGCGAAATGGTTGCGTTATGGTTGCGCTATGATCACGATTACGATCAAAGGATTGTCGAAGGAAGCGCATTTGGCCTTGAAAAAGCGGGCCGTGACGCATGGCCGCAGCCTGAATACGGAAGCCATTGCGGTGCTGGAGTCCAGTGTGCGGAGCACGCCGGTGGACACGCAGGCGTTGCTCGCTCGGGTGCGAGCGCGACGCGACGCGGTGAAGTTGAATGGCAAGCCGTTGGACATCGTGAAACTCATCCGCGCCGACCGTGATAGTCGCTGACACCAATTTAATCGCGTATTTCGTGATGCGCGACGCGCACTCGGAACTGGCGGACGCGGCTTTTGAAGCAGATCCGGTCTGGGTTGTGCCATTGTTGTGGCGTTCGGAATTTCGCAGCACGCTGGCAAAGCATATGCAGTATGCCAGCATGAGTTTAGAGGCGGCGTTGGTGGCGATGCATTCGGCGGAAGAAATTATCAGCGGACGCGAATACCGGGTGTCCTCGGAAAAAGTTTTAGAACTGGCGGCGAAATCAAAATGCACCGCCTACGATTGTGAGTATGTGGCGCTGGCGTTGGAACTGGGAGTGCCACTGGTGACAGCGGACAAACAAGTGTTGAAAGCGTTCCCAAAAATCGCCGTATCGCTGGAGAATTTTGTAAAAAGAAAATGAGTCGTAAATTAAACATCACGGTGATGCTGGGCGGGCCGAGCGCGGAACGCGAAGTCTCGCTGCGCACGGGCGCGGCGGTGGCGGCGGCACTGCGCTCGCTGGGTCACGCGGTGAATGAACTGGATCCGAAAACGCCGGACTGGATTTTGCCGTCGCCGACGGACGTGGTGTTTCTCGCGTTGCACGGAACTTACGGCGAAGACGGCACGGTGCAGAAGCAGCTCGATGCGCTCGGCGTGCCTTACACCGGTTGCGATGCCGAGGCGAGCCGGATTGCGTTTGATAAAGTTTTGACGAAGCAGAGCTGTCTGGAGACGTGCGTGCCGTCGGCGAAATTTGCCGTGGTCAACTCCGCGCAGGCTGGCTTGCCGGTTGGCCTGCAACTGCCGCTCGTGGTCAAGCCGGCGCGACAGGGTTCGAGCGTCGGGCTGCAATTTGTCGAGCGCGCGGAAGACTGGCCAAACGCCATCGCCGAGTCGCTGAAGTTCGATACGGAAGTTTTGGTTGAGGAAAAAATTATCGGGCGCGAGACGACGGTGGGGATTTTGGGCGATCAAGTTTTGCCGGTCGTGGAAGTCCGTCCGAAGACCGGCAGCTACGATTACCAGACGAAATACACGTCGGGTGCGTCGGAATACTTTTGCCCGGCGGATTTTGACGCGGCCACGACGAAGCGCATTCAAGATGCCGCGCTTGCCGCGTTCAAGGCGGTGGGCGGGCGCGATTATTCCCGCGTGGATGTGATGGTGCGTGCGGACGGTTCGCCCGTGGTGCTCGAAGTGAACACGCTGCCCGGTATGACGGAAACGAGTTTGTTGCCCAAGGCGGCGGCGGCGGCGGGAATGAATTACGCCGAGCTTTGTCAGCGGATGATTGACCTAGCGCTGCAACGGAAATGAACGATTAAAATGTGGTTCAAACGCGAACATAAAAAACGCAACCGGCGGACGGGACGCGAACACGTCCTCGACGTGAAGCTGCGCTCCGATCAGGTGCGCGCTTCGCGGGTGCGGCTCGCGACGATTTTATTTTGCATTGCATTCGGCACGTTCTTCGGGCTCTACCTCGTCTGGCGCACGGGCGAAGTGTTGCTGGACAAATTTGTCTATGCCAATCCTGACTTCGCCATTCTCAAAGTCGAGGTGCAGACGGACGGCGTGATTTTGCCGGAGCAACTGCGCCAATGGTCGAACGTGAAACTGGGGGCGAACCTCATCGCGCTCAACTTGGAAACGGTGAAGCAGAATTTGGAACTCGTCTCCGGCTTGGAAACGGTTTCTGTCGAACGCGTGCTGCCGCACACGTTGCGTATTCGTGTGACCGAGCGTGACCCGGTGGCGCAGGTCAACACGCCGTGCGTGGATGCGGTGGGAAATTTTGCCGTGGCGGTCACGCATCTGGACAAGTCCGGCGTGGCGATGAAACCGCGTGACCCGCGCGATTGCGTCGTGCCGGTGGCGCAAGTGAACCCGCAGTTGCCGGTGATTTCTGGTTTGAACGCGATGAAGTTCAAACTGGGCGAGGCGGTGCCGCGCGCGGATTTTACAGCGGCGCAGGCGGCGTTAAATTTAATCGGCGCGTTTGACCATTCGCCGATGGTCGGGCTGGTGGATTTGCGGCGCGTGGATATTTCCTCGCCCGGCGTGCTGATCGTTTCGACGGGGCAGGGGAGCACGATCACGTTCGGTCTCGATAATTTTAACCAGCAGATGCAACGCTGGCGGCAGATTTATGATTTGGGATTGCGCCAGCAGCGCGCGATCGCCTCGGCTGATTTGGCGGTGGAAAATAATGTGCCGGTGCGCTGGGCGATGGCTGGCCCGGTTCCCGTTGCCCCGCCGAAAATGAAACCCGTTAAACCCCGGAGAAAAAATGTTTGAAGATGCGAACATCATTGTCGGCTTGGAAGTCGGCACGTCGAAAATCTGCGCGGTCGTCGGCGAGCTGGGCGACGACGGCGCGCTGAACATCATCGGCCTCGGTCAGTCGCGTTCGCGCGGCGTGCGGAAGGGCGAGATCATCAACCAGGAACACTGTGAGGAAGATTTGCGCGCGGCGCTCTTCGAGGCCGAGCAGATGGCGCAGGTGGAAATCCGTAGTGTCTATCTTGGCGTCAGTGGCGGCCATGTGCGCGGCTTCAACAATCGCGGCACGCACGTCGTCGTTTCTGCCGAGCGCGAAATCACCGATGACGATGTCGCCGATGTCATCAAGAACGCGAAGGCCATCAATCTCCCTGCCGAGAACACGGTCATCCACGCGGTGCGCCAACATTTTTTTGTGGACGGTCACGACGGCGTGACGAATCCCGTCGGGATGCTCGGCGCGCGGCTCGAAGTAGATATGCACGTCATTCACGGCCACGCGAACCGTTTGCAGAACGCCATCCGCCTCGTGCGCGGCACGCAGTTGGAAGTGGACGAAATTGTTTTCAACGGCATTGCCGCTTCGCTTGCGCTACTCACCAGCGAGCAGAAGGAAATGGGCGCGCTCGTCATTGACATCGGCGGCGGCACGACCGAATACACCGTCTATTCTGACGGCGCAATTCGGCACACCGGCGTGTTGGCGGTCGGCGGCGATCACGTTTCCAACGACCTTGCCTACGGTCTGAAAGTTCCCTTGAGCCGCGCGGAGAAGCTGAAGATCGAACACGGTTCAGCCATCGTGAACGAATCCGCAAAGGGCCAGAGCATCAGCATCACCAACGATCTCGGCCTCGAACTCAAGCGTGTCAATCTGGAGCATCTGCAACGCATCATGTCTGCGCGCATCGAAGAAATTTTTCAGCTCATCGCGCGCGAACTCGAAGAAGCGGGGCTGACGGATTATCTGCGCTCGGGAGTTTTCCTGTGCGGCGGTTCGTCGCGTGTGCCGGGCATCGTGACGCTTGCAGAAAATGTTTTTCAGATGAACGTCACCGCCGCGCACGCCAGCGCCATCAACGGGCTGACCGCCGCGCTGGATCAACCGGAGTTCGCCGCGGCCATCGGCCTCGTGAAATACGGCTCGCTGAAAAACCGCCAGCGTAGCTCGAAGCCGCTTTTTTCAGTCGCGAATTTCAAGGGCGGTTTGCGGCGCTTGTTGCAACGCTCTTGAATGAATGGAGAAACTGGTTATGGAAAATCAAACACCTGATCTCATTTCGGAAACGCCCACCGGGCCAGCGGTAAAATTTTTCGCCGTCGGCAATGCCGGCAGCGCGCTGCTCACGCTGCTCGCCACGCCGGAATACGCCGCCGCGCAGACCGCCGCTATCAACACCGATGCCGCGTCGCTCGCCGCTTCGCCCGCGACGGTGAAGATCCATCTCGAAAACAAATTGCTGCGCGGACTCGGCGTTGTTGGCGACCCCGAACGCAGCAAGGCGTTGGCCGAGGAACAATTTTCCACGCTCAAATCCGCGTGCGCCGGGGCGGACGTGGTTTTCATTCTCGCCGGACTCGGTGGCGGTGCAGGCAGCGGAATTTCTCCCGTGCTGGCGCGGGCTGCACGCGAGGCGGGTGCGCTGGTGCTGGCGTTCGTCACGTTGCCATTCGAGGGCGAAGGCCCGCGTCGCGAGGCGCAGGCACAGCAAAGTTTGGAACAGTTGCAGGCCGCTGCGGATGGCGTCATCTGTCTGCCCGGTCGGAAAATTTTGAAGCTGCTGGATGAGAACACCAGCCTCGTGGACATCTTCAACCGCGTGGATCAGTTCCTCCTCGAAGGCGTGCGCGGCGTGTGGCAGTTGCTCATGCGCCCCGGTTTGATTCAGGTTCACTTCGGCGATCTGTGTGCGCTGCTGAAAGACCGTCATGCGGAGAATGCGTTTGCGTTCGTCGAAGCTTCCGGCGTGGGACGTTCCCGCGACGCGGTGGAAAAAATTCTCGCGCACCCGCTGCTGGACGAAGGCCGCGCCCTTGCAGAGTCCGACGCCGTGCTCGTGAGCTTGACGGCGGGGAAAGATTTGACGATGGCCGAGGTCAACCGCGTGATGGAACAGGTGAAACGCCAGTGCAACCACGCGCAGATTATCATGGGCGCGGCGGTGGACGCGGCGTTGCAGAATAAATTGTGCGTCACGATTATCGCCGCGAAGCAGAATCGCCCGGCGGCGACCGCGTCCGCGATGGGCGGCAGCCGTATCACGACGATGCCCGTCGTGTCACGCGATGCGTCTGTTCGTCCCGCGCGCCGTCGCAACTCGACCAAGCAAGTGCAGACGCAATTGCCGCTGACCATCATCTCCAAAGGACGCTTCGACAAAAGCGAGCCGACGCTGCATCGCGGCGAAGACCTGGACGTGCCGACTTACATCCGGCGCGGGTTCACGCTGAATTGAAAAGCGTGGGCGTAGCAGGAATACGCTCAAGATTTTTCAGCGGGATTGTTGTTGCGCTTCAGGTAAAACTTCCGGCTCTTGGTTGGAAGGATTTGAATTCCCCACCGCTTCACTATGTCTGGGCACGTTGCCGCGCGGATTGTCTGGAACAATTCTCTGAAACCACACTCTCATTGTTGTTGATGTTGCACTATGGCTGACCACCTGGACTTTGACGGTCTGGTGACCGCGTATTACGGGATGTTGTATCAGTTCGCTTTTAGTCTCACGCGAGACGAAGCGTCGGCGTGCGACCTTGCCCAGCAGACATTCTGCATCTGGGCGGCCAAGGGGCATCAACTCCGCGATAAAACAAAAGTGAAGACCTGGCTGTTCACCACCTTGCACCGCGAATTCCTCGGCACGCGCCGGCGGGAAAGCCGCTTTCCCCACATCGATCTGGACTACGCGGCGGCGGAATTGCCCGCCATTACGCCGCCCTCGGTCAACCGGCTGGACTCCGCGCAGGTGCTCAAGGCGCTCGCGCAACTGGATGACATTTACCAAGCACCCGTGGCGCTTTTTTATTTGCAGGACTATTCCTACAACGAAATTGCCGAAGCGCTGGACGTGCCGCTCGGCACGGTCAAATCGCGCCTGACGCGCGGCTTGTCGCGGTTGCATCAGTTGCTCACGGTCACGCTAACTCCCCCGTCAACCCCATGAACCGCGACGAAGCCAAAGACATTCTCCTGCTTTACCGCCACCACCATGAGGCGGACGAACGTGATCCGCAAATTGCCGCCGCGCTCGCCGTGGCGAAAGGCGACGAGCAACTCGCGCAATGGCTGGAGATGCATTGCGCGCGGCAATTCGTGCTGCGCGAAAAATTCCGGCAGATTGCCGTGCCCGCCGGACTCAAGGAACAAATTCTTTCCGAACACGCCGCGAGTCAGCGGATGTTGACGCGTCCGGCATTTAACTTACAACGCGCGCTGGTGCTGCTCGCCGTCATCGTGGTGGCCCTGCTGGCGGTATTTGCCTACAGCCATCGCCACCCGGCGGATGACACGTTGGCGGTTTTCCAAAACCAGATGGCCAGCGTGGCCTTGCGCGGCTACGCGATGGATCTGTTGACGGACGATGCCGGAAAAATCCGCGCGTTTCTGAAAGGGAAAAATGCCCCGGCGGATTTTGTTGTGCCCGAGCCGTTGAAACAGGTGGCGCAGAGCGGTTGTGCCATCCAAGGCTGGCGAGACACCCGGGCCTCCATGATTTGTTTCCGCACTGGCAAGCCATTGCCGTCTGGCGCGGCCAGCGATCTCTGGCTGTTCGTGGTGGATGCCAAATCCGTGAAGGGTGCGCCGGCGAGTTCCGTCCCGCAATTCGCGCAGGTGAACCGCTTGATCACCGCGACTTGGACGCAGGATGGCAAAGTTTATTTGCTCGGCATGGAAGGCGAAGCGGACGACATCCGAAAATTTTTGTAAGCCAAGGAGGCGGGGAACGGGTGGAACATTTCGCTTGAAATCTTCCGGCAAGAGGCAGATAACTGCCTTACACCTATGAAGACGACCTATCCCATCAGTTCGCTTCTGCACCACAAGTCGGCAACGGTCTGGAGCGTGAACCCCGAAACCTCAGTGTTCGATGCCATCAAGTTGATGGCCGAAAAAAACATCGGCGCTTTGCTGGTGATGTCCGGCGGAAAATTATCCGGCATCTTCACCGAGCGCGACTACGCCCGCAAAATTGCGTTGCAGGGAAAAAATTCCCGCCAGACGCAGGTGTGGGAAATCATGCCCAAGGACATCATCACCGTGACGGCGGAAGATTCGGTGGAGGAATGTATGCGGCTGATGAGCGAGCATCGCATCCGGCATCTGCCCGTGCTGGCGGCGGGGCAGTTGGCCGGCATCATCTCCATCGGCGACTTGGTGAACTGGATCATTTCCACGCAGAACGCCGCCATTGAGCAGCTCGAAAGCTACATCGCTGGCGGCGTTACGGCGTGAGCGGGGAGGAATTATTTTCCCATCTGATCAATGATGCTGTCGCGGAGTTGCGCGTTGGCCTGCGCGGTCACCAAGGAAGCGGAAACTTTGTTCGGCGCTTGCGCCATGCCTTTCAAGCCGGTGCCAATGACCAAGTTATTCGTATCCGCACTGTTCACGTCGGTAGCGGCGGCGACGGTCTTGGCCGGTGAAATTTTCGCAGCAATCGTTGCCTGCAATTCTTTGTGGTAGCACATCCCAGTGACGGCAGCGGCTCCCACAACCAGGAAGAATACTCCCCCCTTGATGCGACCCATCAAATGGGCGCGCTTGGTGGCGCGGATTTCGTTTTGCTGCTCGGCGGCGGCCTGGGCAGCGATTTTATTCATGGCTGATTCAAAGGATTTATCTTTCATAATGCGACCTCCTTTGCAATCTCCGTGCCAGCGGTAAAAATTACATAGCTGTCCACGAATGTTGGCAATTCCTGCCGGAAATCATTTGATTACCAACGGATTTTGCCGGGGTGTGTTCGGCTTTTTGACACGGCTGTATCGGAGTCGAGGCACAAATAAAAAACGCCGGGCAGAAAATTCCGCCCAGCGTTTTTGTTTTAAGGATTCAATTCAATCCGCGAAGGGAATCAAGCTGTGCCATTCGCGCGGGCGGAAAATCAGCCCCAGCGGCATTTCCACGAACACGCCGACTTGATAATAGTCATCGCGGTTGCGGTCGCTGCGGATCCATTCACCGCGCAGGACGTAGCGCACCTGTTCGTTGCGGCTGATGTAGAATGGCAGTTCGCCGAGAAATTCCTGACGGGCGTGGGCGAAACCATCCGTCTTGCCGAAGGTATATTCCACAAACGCGTAATGGTTGACCGCCAGCCGGACACCGCCATAGCGCGCAAAACGAAAACCGCTGCCCTCAAAAGTTTTATCGAAACCGGTCACGAACACCGGGCCGAGCGTGAAGTGCAGTGGCTTGGCAAACGCGCAGGTGCAATTTTCGCGAGCCAAAACTTTCGTCGTCCAGTTCACCCACGTCCAGTAAAACTCGGTGCGGAGTTGCACGCCATCGCCTGCGCCGGGGTTGGCGGCTTTATCCGGACGGGCGAGAACTTGGTGGGAAAATTCTGCGCTCACTTCCGGCACAATCCAGCCAGCCTTACCGATGCGTTCGCGGAGCTGCGTGGGATTGGCGTAAAATTTGATGCCGGCATACCAAGTGTCGCGGTCGTTGCCGTAGCTCGCGTGGGCGTAACCGGCGCGGGCGGCAAAATAATAATCCGAGCGGCTGTCCAGCAGGCTGCTGTGGTTGGTGGCGAAATCTTCCGAGTAAAAATTCTTGGGCGCAGCGGGAACCGTGGTGGGCATCTCAACCGTTTTGGTGCCGGCTTTGAGATTTTTTTTGCTCGCGCCTTTTGCGGCTGGGGCGGTGGGCGCAAGGTCTGGCGTGGCGGGAACTGCCGGGGCGGTGGTTACGGCAGCGGGGGCATTGGTGATTTCCAAGCTGGCGACGGCTTTGCTGTCGTTCACGGCGGCGATGGATGACGCGGCAGAAGAATTAGTCGTTCCCGTCGGCGCGTCGGCTTGGGCGGCTGAATGGGAATTGGTTTTTCCGCAGCCTGAATTTAAGGCGATGATGGAGGCCAACGAGGCGGTCAACAGCCGTGGCGTGGTCAGGGTAATTTTTTTCATGCAACGATTCTGGGTGCTCAACCGCAGTCGGCATGATGACTTTTGCGGGGAAAATTTCAAGACAATCCACCTTCGCCAAAGCACAACGGGTTTGACTCGCCGTGCGCGTGAATTTAAGCTGCCGCCAATGCTGGCTGCTGAAACCAAACTGGCGGATGCCAAATCCGCCCACGCTCCCCGACCCGACCCGACCCGTTCCTGGAAAACGATTGTGGAACCGGTGGAGCCGTTTTTGGACGCGGTGACGCAGCAACTCATGCGGCAGGCGAGCGAGTTTGACCCGCAGATTGTTTCTTACGCCGAGCACGCGCTAAACAACAGCGGCAAACATTTGCGCCCGACGCTGGTCGCACTCGCGGCCAGTTGTTTCACCAAGCCGACCGAGTCGCACGTTCGCGCCGCCGTCATCATCGAGATGGTTCACCTCGCCACGCTCGTCCACGACGACGTGATGGACGAGGCGGACATTCGTCGTGGCAATCCGACCGTCGCGGCGAAGTGGGGGAATGAAATTGCCGTGCTATTCGGCGACTGCCTGTTCGCGCAGGCGCTGAAACTCGCCGCTAGTTATCCGACACCCGAAGTTTGCCGCGCGGTTTCCACCGCCACGAACACCGTTTGCACCGGCGAAATCATCCAGACACAGCAACGGAGAAATTTCATCGCCTCGCGCCGGGATTATTTTCGCGTGATTGAAATGAAGACCGGCGAACTCTTCACGCTCTCTTGCGACCTCGCGGCGTTTTTGAGCAACGCCACTGAAGAGCAGCGCTCGGCACTGAAAGAATTCGGCACGGCGTTCGGCACGGCGTATCAAGTTTATGATGACTGCGTGGATTTGTTCGGCACCGAAGCTGAGGCGGGCAAATCTTTGGGCACGGATTTGGCGAAAGGGAAATTGACCTGGCCGTTGCTGCTCGCGTGGGAGCGGGCGACGGTCGCCGAACGCATTGAACTTGAAGCCGCCATTAAAAACTGGCAGCCGGAACATTTGGCGATGATTAACGCGTTGCTCGCGAAATACGAAACCTTCGAGCCTTCCGTGCAGGAGATTGAAAAATTTCTAGAGCAGGCCCGGCGCGCCTTGCGGACGTTACCGTCATCACCCGGACGTGCGGGGCTGATGCAGCTCACGGATTTTCTCGCGCAACAAACAGCGGCACTTGCGGTTCAATGACTATGTCTGAAGCCGCCACTATGCCCGATTCCAACACGCCCGCCGGAATGTTGGAGGCTGACCTCGTCAAGCGCGCTCAACGCGGCGATCTCAAGGCTTACGATGAATTGGTGAAGCGTTATCAGCAGCGCATCTACGCCACGCTCTACCACATGACCGGCAACCACGAGGATGCCAATGATCTGGCGCAGGACGCCTTCATCAAGGCGTATGCGGCGTTAAAATCGTTCAAGGGCGGTTCGACTTTTTATACTTGGCTCTACCGGATTGCCGTCAACAAGACCATCAACTTCCTAAAACAGCGGAAGAATAAGTATCATTTGAGCCTGAACGACATTGATTTCAACGCCGAGCACGACCCGGATTTGATGGCGTTGATCTCTGACAAAACCCCGACGCGGGACGTGGCGTTGGCGGAATTGCAAAAAAAATTGAACGAGGCGTTGCTCAAGCTGTCTGAACCTCACAGAATGGTTATAGTCCTGCACGATGTGCAGGATCTGTCGCACGATGAAATCGCAGAAATCATGGGATGTAACATCGGCACGGTGCGGTCACGACTGTTCTATGCGCGGCAACAAATGCAAGGTCACCTGACCGAATACATAAAAAACGTATGAGCGAACGCGGACAAAATTTTGACGACCTGAAAAAACTCCTGAAACTCAAGCGGCATGAGGTTCCGCCGCCGGGCTTTTTCAACCAGTTCTCTGAAGAGGTCGTCGCCCGCATTCGCGCGGGCGAATCCCGCAACGCCCACTCACTGGCCGACCGGCTTAACGATCAGGCTCCGTGGCTGGTTAGTTTTCTTCGATTGTTTGAAGCCAAGCCCGGAATCGTCGGCGGTTTTGCCACCAGTCTTTGCCTGTTGATGCTGTTCGGCGTGGTGCTGGCAGAACGTTCGGAGACCGGCCCAAAAAATATTTTCACCGCCGCTGCCGATGGTCAGGCCGCTGCGACCGCCGTTGAAACTTCCGCCACCCCGCAGTTTGCAGCCAACACGCTGCCGGCCGAGGGCGGCATCACCATCAGCACGAACGCCAGCCTCCAGCCGGTCGCCACCTTGTTCGGCCAGTCCGCCGCCGCCTCGCTGTTTCAGCCCGCGAGCTTTGCCCCGGCGCACTGAACGGAAAATAAATTCAACTTTGCGCGGTGAACGCTTGAAACGTCACCGCGCTTTTCTTTTAATTCGTCCGTGCCAACCAAAGTCATTGCGGTCGCCAATCAGAAAGGCGGCGTCGGCAAAACCACCACCGCCGTGAATCTCGCCGCCTGCCTCGCGGCGGAAGGCAAACGCGTTCTCCTGTTTGATCTCGACCCACAGGCGAACGCCACCAGCGGTGTTGGCGTGGAAAAAATCGAAGGCGCGAGTGCGTATCACGTTTTGCTGGGCGAGGGGAGCCTGCTGGAAAAAATCAAACCCACCGCTTACGAACGGCTCGAAATCATTCCCAGCGAAGTGGACTTGTGCGCCGCCGACCTTGAACTCGCGCGTTTGGAAAATCATTTGCA
>JBEEMY010000003.1:0-18305 GCA_041192415.1 Verrucomicrobiota bacterium
GGTGTCGCCCGAGCCGGCGACCTGCATCCAGACGTGCAGCAGTGCGTAGTACAGCGGCGGATGCCCGTCGTGGCGCAGTGCCTCGGGTAGCTCACCGAGCGGCAGACGGGCGATGTTGACGGAGGTTTTCACAATGGCGCGCGGTTCACGTCCTTATAGTAAATGTAGCTCGACTTTGTTTTGCCCTGCGCGATGAACCATTGGGGGCAATAGCTTCCCATCCAGATAACATCACCGGCGGTCACGCGATGACGGTCGGCATCGAGGCGGTAGATGCCACCACCATTCAGCATCAACAGGCCGTGCTCCATGATGTGCGTCTCGACAAACGGCAACGTCGCACCGGAATCGTAAGTGAAAATATTCACGGCCATGTCAAACGACGGATGGTCAGGCAGCAACACTTGCAGCCGCGCGTCTTCGTGACCGAGAAATGGCTTCCCTTCGATGGCGTTCGCGTGGCCAACGATGACGCCGGGGGTTTTCTCGCCCGCCAACGGCTCAAACTTTTTCTGAAACACCACCAGCCGCGTGCCTTTGCTCGCGCGGGGAAAATTGAACTTCGTTTTCGGCGGCAGAAAAAGATAACTGCCGGCCGTCAGCTCGTGCTTTTTGCCGTTGGCTTGCGCGATGCAGTCGCCGCTGCTGACATAATAAAAATGTTCCAGCGCGCCGGTGTTGCCCGTGCCGCTGCTGGTTTCGTCCAGCGTGATCGCCAACTGTGCGAAGCGCGGGCCGCCCATCACCGGCGCGATGTGGATGATGACGACGCAGTTTTTCCAGCCGGGCAGCACGCTCGGCACATGACCGTCGGGCGTGATGAGGGCGTAGTTGCGTTTGACCACGGTGCGGGTGGAGCCAGATTGCTTGGGCATAATTATTTTTCCGGTTGAATGAGTTTGCCGCCGCCAGCATTGACGATTTTGCCGTCTTTGAAAATAGTTTTCCCGCGCAGGATCGTCTGTGTGACGCGCCCGGTCAGGGTGCGACCAACGTAGGGCGACTGCGGATGGCGGTAAAATAAATCTTCCTTGGCAACGGTGAACTGCGATTTCAAATCCACGAGCGCGAAGTCGGCATCGAAGCCCGGCGCGATTTTTCCTTTGTGCGGAATTTTGAAACGCGCGGCGACGTTGGCGGAGAGAAGGTCGGAGATTAATTGGAGCGCCGGCCTCCGGCCCGGCTCGTCGCCGGCGGCTGAATTTTGGAACACGCCGGGTCGGAGACCGGCGTTCCATTCTGTCAACAGCAACGGCAACGTGTGTTGCACGCCGGAGATGCCGCCCCAGACTTTGAAGAAATTAAAATTCCGCTTCATGTCCGGCGGCGACGGCGAATGATCCGAGCCAATCGTGTTAACGTAGCCCGCTTCGAGGTAGCGCCACAAAACATCCTGCGCCGATTTCGTGCGCAGCGGCGGGGCGCACTTCGCGAGCGCGCCGAGTTTTTCCATATCGTCCTCGGTCAGCACGAGGTAGTGCGGACACGTCTCGCACGTCACGTCTGCGCCCTGATTGCGCGCGGAGGCAATCAACGCCACGCCTGCGCCGCTGCTAACGTGGACGATGTGCAACGCGCACTTCGTCTCGCCCGCGAACTGAATGGCACGCTGGATGGCTTCCAACTCGGCGTGAATCGGACGCGAGTCGAGATAGTCGCGCACGGTAATTTTGTTTTCCGCGAGCGCCTTGGCCGCGAGCCGCGCCGTGATGGCGTCGCTCTCCGCGTGAACGGCAACGAGTTTGCCGAGCGCGGCGCAATGTTTCATGCCTTCGCGCAACGTGGCGTTGTCCACGTTTTCAAAATCTTCGATGCCGCTATTCGACATGAAGGCTTTGAAGCCCACCACGCCGCGAGCCGCGAGCCGTTCCAGTTTGTCGAGATTGCCGGGGACGAGTCCGCCCCAGAGCGCAAAGTCGGTCACGGATTTTTCCTCCATCGCGATGAGCTTTTCATCGAAGCTGCGCGCGTCGCACGTCGGCGGATGCGCGTTGAGCGGCATATCGAAAAACACCGTGCCGCCGCCCGCCGCGAGTGCGTGCGAACCGGTTTCGATTCCTTCCCAATCCGCGCGACCGGGTTCGTTGAAGTGGACGTGCGAATCAATGACGCCGGGGAAAATGTGTAAGCCGCTGCAATTAATTTCCTCGCGCGCCGTGCCGCTGTCGCCGAGGGAAACAATCTTGCCGTCCGCGATGCCGACATCGGTTGGCTGCAAACCGTCCGGCGTGATGACCGTGCCGTGGCGAAGGATGAGGTCGAGGGAATTCATTATTTGTAGCGGAGCGCGGCTGTGTGCGCAGCACCAGCCGCAGCACGTTCGGATGTTCGGGTGCGTTCAGCAATTTCCACGCGCTGCGGCTGGGTCTTCGACCACAACCGCGCTCCGTAGGAATTGCCGAGCCGCGAAATAAAATCCGCCAACACTTCCACGGCCACGCGCACGTCGGCGGACTTCACGGACTCGGCGGGATTGTGGCTGATGCCCTTTTTGCAACGCACAAATAACATCGCGGCGGGGCAAATGACGGCGAGCGCGGCGGCATCGTGGCCGGCGCCGCTCGGCAATTTAAGGACTTCAAGTCCGCGCTGCGCGATACACTTGGAAAAAATTTGCGTCAAAGATCTGTCGCACGGCACGGCGGCGGTTTGTTGGACGAGCGTCCACGTCAGCTTGAGGCCACGGCGTTTGGCGATGGATTTGGCCTTGGCGTGCAACTGATTTACGACCGCGAGCCGGCGCAAATCTTTTTGGTCGCGCACATCCAGCGTCAGCAGCGCGTGGCCGGGAATCACGTTGCTGGCTCCGTGCGCGACGGACAATTTGCCAACGGTGGCCACGGCGACGGCGGAATTGGCGGCGACGGATTCCGCAGCGAGAACAAATTCGGCAGCACCCGCGAGCGCATCGTGACGGGAATTCATCGGCACGGTGCCGGCGTGGCCAGCGACGCCGTGAAATTCCACCTGCAACCGGCTTTGCCCGGCGATGGCGGTGACGATGCCGACGGGCAAATTATTTTCCTCCAACACCGGGCCTTGCTCGATGTGAACTTCCGCGTAGCCAAGAAATTCACCGCGCCGACGGCGGGCTTTGACGATTTGTTTTTCCGCAACGTGCGCCAAGTCGGCGGCAGTGAGCGTCCCCGCCAGAGCGCGGCTGCCGAGATACGTTGTGTGATAACGCACCCCTTCCTCATCGCTGAAGCCAACGACTTCGAGATGGAACGGCAGTTCCACGCCGCGATCTCGGAGAAGTTGAAGGGCAGCAATCGCGGTCAGCACGCCAAGCGGGCCGTCATATTTTCCGGCGTTGCGCACGGTGTCGAGATGCGAGCCGAGCAGAAGCGTTTTCGCGCCACGCCTTTTAGACTCCCAGCGACCGAGAAGATTGAAGGCAGCATCCACGCGCACTTGCAAACCAGCCTCGCGCATCCACGCGCCGACGAGTTTGTTCGCGCGGCGCATGGCGGGCGAGGCGAAGGTGCGCGTGACTTTGCCCGGCTCGTCGGTGACCGAGCCGAGTTCGTCGCAGCGGAGCATCAACTGCCGCGATAAGTCGAGTAAGCCCATGGCGAACAGAGTAGCGGAACGTGATAACCCGCGCCCGCGTCGGCGAGGCCGAAGCGGACGGGAACTTTGTCGAGGAAACGGATCTTCGGCAGGTTGGCGGACTTGGCGGCAAAATAATCGCCGACGTGGAAAATAATTTCGTAGTGGCCCGCCGACATTTCATCCGCCGACAGCAAGGGCGTTTCCGTGCGGCCATCGGCGTTGGTCTTGGCGGAGGTGACGAGCGTGCGCTCCTCGCCGTCGAGCGACCAGAGTTCAATTTTCATCCCCGCCGCCGGGCAGCCGTGCGCGGTGTCGAGAACGTGGGTGCTGAGTTTGGCGCTCATAAGTCAGTGAATGATTAAATCCTTGAGCCGAAGTTCCGCGATTTTGAAAATTTCTTCAAGCGCCGTTTTGATCTCCTGCGCGGGCGAATTTTTCAAACGCAGTTCAAAGCCTTGCAGGATGGCCGCTTTTTTATTCAGCCGGGCGCAGATCACGAACGGAAAGCCGAACTTGTTTTGGTAGGCGGCGTTCTGCTTTTGAAACCACACAATCTCCTCTGACGAAAGCTCGTTCAAGCCCGCGCTCGCCTGTTCGCCGGTGGATTCGCGGGTGAGTTGCCCGGCCAACGCGAGTTTGCCGACGAGGTCGGGATGCGCGCGGATGAGGGCGAGTTGTTTTTCGGAGCTGGAATACGTTACCGCTTCACACAACGCACGGTGCAACGATGGCAGGTCGGCAAATGGTCTTTGGTCAACGGCGGCGGCGGCAATCCACGGAGAATGTTCAAAGACCGGCCCGACGACGCGGATGAAATCCGGCAGCGCGTTCAATTCGGCGAGGGTGATTTTTTGGGACATGATTTTTTGGCGTGTCATCCGCAAATCCGCGTTTAAGATAGGACTTCAAACAAGGAAAGCGACATGAAACTCATCCAGCATCAATACGGCAAGGCGCGCGTCCGCGTCCTGAAAATCACCCGCCACGGCAAACAACATTCCATCAAGGAACTCACGGTTGAGATTGGCCTGTCCGGCGACTTCGACGCGTCTTACACCAAGGCCGACAACCGGCTGGTGGTGGCCACGGACTCGATGAAAAACACCGTCAATGTTTTCGCCAAGAAAAAACTCGGTGCGCAGAACGAGGCGTTTGGCGTGGCGCTGGGTGAACATTTTCTGAAGACCTATCCGCAGGTGAAACGCGTGGAGATTAATTTGAGCGAGCGTTGCTGGGCGCGCATCTCGGTTGGCGGCAGGCCGCACACCCACTCCTTCAGTGAGCAAAGTCCGGCGAAACCGTTCGCCCGAATCGTCTGCACCAAAAAGGAAACGCAGATCGAATCCGGCATCGAAGAGTTGCTGATTTTGAAATCCACCGGCTCCGGCTTTGAGAATTTTCTGCGCGACGAGTTCACCACGCTGCCGGAAACGAGCGACCGCATCTTCGCCACGAAGCTCAAGGCGACGTGGACTTACGCCAAACCGTCAAAAAATTATTCTCGGACGAATGAAAAAATTCTGGCGGCGATGCTCGCCACGTTTGCGAAAAATTTCAGCCCGTCGGTGCAGGTGACGCTGTTCCAGATGGGCGAGGCGGCGTTGAAGGTTGCCCCGGAAATTTCCAAGGTGCATCTCGCGATGCCGAATAAGCACTGCCTGCTCATCAACCTCGCGCCGTTCGGTCTGGAAAATAAAAATGAATTGTTCGTGCCCACGGACGAACCGCACGGACAGATTGAAGGCACGGTGGCGCGCTGATCCGGCGGCGTAAACTTATTTGACTTCGATTTTTTTCACGCCGTCCAGCTTGGTGTCCGCCGGGACGATGGCGATGGCGCCTTTAGTCGTGGCGACAAGCTGCACGAGTTCGGCAGTGCTGGCAGATTTTTTCGGTTCCTGACCGCGACCGGAGAAAGCGATGCGTTGCCAGAAAACTTTGAAGCCGCTGTAATCCATACCGCACGCCTGCTGCAACGCCGCATCACCTTGGTTGGGCACCACGCCGATGACGACATTCTGGCCGCCGTCCCAATATTTGGTCTTGCCCGTGTAGATATCCTTGATGGCATCCGCCGTGAGCGAGTCGGCGGCGACGCTAGAGTTGGCGATGACCACCGCGCCATCCAAGGCCCGCGCCGCAGTGGCGGACGCAATCAAAACGGCCAGCAGCAAACCTGGTTTGAAGATTTGTTTTTTCATGGCGATAGGTTGTAAAAAAATTCAGAAGCTCAAAGTGGTTTTCACGGCGAGCATGAACCAGCCGTTGCTGTTGCGGGTGGGATTGGCCGCATCATCATTCAACAAAGCCGTGCCGTTGAGATAATGGCCTTCCACTTTGATGACCCACCAGTCCTTCGGATCGAAGCGCAAGGTGAGCGCGGTGTCCTTCTGGTTTGAGTCCGGCGTGTTGTTGCGGTGATCCACATCGCTGTAGTGTTCGGTGTAGTAAGCGCCGGCCTCGAACCATTTGTTGAAGCGATAGGCGGCGCTAACATACCAACTATCCGGGTGGCTGTGCTGGGGACCACCAATGCTATCAGTTGGAAAGCCGACGTTGTTGTAGTTGTGTCCGTTCAAGACGTAGGTGTAATACTCCGCCTGAAACGTCCATTTTTTCCACGCGTATTCCAGCGAAGCTTGGCCGAAGGGAATGTTGCCAACGGCGTGAATCTGAACCACCGGATTGGCGTGGACGTGGTAGCCCCAGTTCTGCAAATAGCCGCCGGCGGCACCAATCCGCAAGCCGTCCAACGGCGTGCTCCACCACAACTGCCCGCCTACAATCAGGCAGTCATCAATGCCATCGTAGCTGTAAGGGTGCGTATTCAGGATGACATTCGCCACGCCGCCGTTGTCGCTCATGGTGAGGTTGCCGACGTAGGCCTCATAGGAAAGTCCGCCCGCGCGACCGATTGAAATGTTTCCGAACAAATCCACGCCGTCCAGCGACGCGCTAAAATCCCGCCAACGTGCGTCGTAAACTCCCTGCGGCAGCAGCACCCAAGTGCGCGCCAAATCCACGTCTTGAATGTGGTTGTAAATGCCCGATGGTCGGCGGATGCGTCCGCCCCGGATGCCGATATAATCATTGAGCGTGTATTCAATCAGCGCGTAATCGAGGAACGGGTGGTATTCCCCCACGTTATCGCCCACGTTGAACATGAAGCCCTGCGCGGCGATGCGGGTGCGCTTGAATGGATTGAACGAGGCGTTCACGCCGGCTTCAAAAAATTTCCCAGTCGAATCTTTCGTGTCGCCCAGATAATTGTAGCCGCTGGAATACAACAGGCCCTGGCTGGCGAAGCCGTGGAAATCCACCGGCGGCAGGTTCGTGCCCAGATTCAGTTCGTAGGCGTTGGCGCGGCCGGCGGCAAGCAAAGCGGCCAGCGGCAGGATGGCGGTGAGAGCGGTGATTTTTTTCATCAGATCAGTAGGTTCAATTTGTATTCGTATTCATCGGCAAAATTTATCTTTGCTTAAATCACCCGGAGAAAAAATTTGTGGGCGGCTAAAAATCCCGGAAGGCGGCATCCATCGGAATCTCGTCGCGCGCTGCACCGGACTTGCCGTGGCCGTTGGACGAGGCGTGGTGACCATTGCCGTTATAATGGACGGGAGCGGAAGATTTTTTTGCGGCGGCAGCGGTGACGGTGCGCGCCGGGCGCGCCGGGGGGACCCCATCGGCAGTCACACCCACCAACTCGACGAGCGTGCCGACCGTGTGTTTCATCATGATGGCCTGCGCGTTTAACTGCTCGGCAGCCGCAGCGCTTTCCTCCGCACTGGCCGCGCTGTTTTGCGTGACCTGATCCATCTGGCCGACGGCGGCGTTGATCTGGGAAATGCCTTGGGTCTGCTCGCGCGAAGCGGTGGCCACCTCGGCGGCGAGGTCATCCAGTTGCCGCGCCTTGTCCACGATTTCCACCAAAGCTTGCGTGACGGTGGCGCTGATTTGCACCCCGCGTGCGGTGTTGGCGATAGCGCCTTCAATCTTGGCAGCCGTCTCCTTCGCCGCCTGCGCGCTGCGTTGCGCGAGGTTGCGGACTTCATCGGCAACGACGGCAAAGCCCATGCCTGCCTCACCCGCGCGCGCGGCCTCGACGGCGGCGTTCAGCGCGAGAATGTTCGTCTGGAACGCAATTTCATCAATCGTCTTGATAATCTTCGCGATATCATCGCTGGAAGTTTTAATGTCGCCCATCGCCGCCGACATGAGATTGATGTCGTGCGCGCCCAGATCGGCAGCGGAGCGCGTCTGCTTGGCCAGTTCGTTAGCCCTCTGCGCGTTCTCGGTGTTGCGCTTGGTCATGCTGGTCAATTCCTCCAGCGAGGCACTCGTCTCCTCGATGGACGCGGCTTGCCGCCCCGCACCTTCCGCGAGCGACTGGCTGGTGGTGGTGATGCTGCCTGCTGCCTCGGTCACTTGCATGGAAACTGCCCGCAACGACCCGATGTTTTCCTGAAGAATTTTTTGAATGGCTCCCGTCTGAAATTTTCCCAGCAGCAGCGCGAACAACACTAGCGCGCCCACGATAGTCATCCCGACGAAGTGTGAACTATTCCGCGCCGTTATCGCTTGAGCATTGGCCTGGGCAGCCAGTTCCACAAAGGTATCCAGCAACTGTTCTTCCTGTTTCCGTTGCGGCAGATAGGAATTCACATAGTAATCCGCCGCCGTCTTGGCATCCGTAGTGATCAACTCCATGACTTTGTTTTCTAAGACATTCAAAGTCTTCTCATCAAACTCACCCACGGCCTTGATGGCGGCGAGCAACTGCGGACGGTCGGCCAGCATCGGCTTCACGAGCTCCACCTGCTTGACCAGATTGTCATCCGCTTCCAATTTACGTTTGCGTTCCAGTTCGTTCTTTGGATCCACCAACATCCCCCGTATGGCGTCACTCATCTGTAGCATGGCATAGCGGATTTCACCCGTGGTGACAGCGATCAGTCGCTTGTGTTCGGCAATCTGCTTGACCGCCTCGTTATCGCGCCGCTCCACCCAAAGCGTGACGAAGAGTCCGATCAGAAACATGGCCGCGAGGCAGCCGAGGGTGATACCCAGTCGTTGGGCAATGGTGCGATTTTTCATGGGTTCAACAGATGCAAATTCAATTCGATTATTTTAATTCCCAGGCCGAGGCCGGGCACCACCGGCGGCATCCCTCACATCGGCCAGCGAACGGATGGCTTGATGAAATACTTTCTCGGTGGCTAACAACGTTAGGCTGCCCTTCAAAAGTTTTTGAACTCATCCGCCAACGGAATGGTGGAACGGGCGGGCGAGGACATGGAGGCAAACCTCGAGCGAACGGGCGGCGCAGTCGAACGCGTGGCCTGACTGCCGGCGAATGACGAGGAACCATTCCGGGCGATGACCAACTTGGAACCAGCTTCCGCCTCACCGCCCACCAACTGCATCAGCTCGCTGACGGTTTGTTTCATCGCCATCGCCTGCGCGTTCAGTTCCTCGGCGGCAGCCGCGCTCTCCTCGGCGCTCACCGCGTTGCCCTGCGTGACTTTGTCCATCTGGCCCACCGCGGAATTAATCTGGTTGATACCCTGCGTCTGCTCGCGCGAAGCGGTGGCAACTTCAGCCGCAAGTTCATCCACCTGCCGCGCCTTTTCCACAATCTCCGCCAGCGTCAACGAAACCGTGGCACTGATTTCCACCCCGCGCGCGGTATTGACGATGGCGTTCTGAATTTTGAGCGACGTTTCCCGCGCCGACTGCGCGCTGCGCAGCGCGAGGCTGCGAACCTCTTCCGCCACCACGGCGAAACCCATGCCTGCCTCACCCGCGCGCGCGGCCTCGACGGCGGCGTTCAACGCAAGAATGTTTGTCTGGAAAGCGATCTCATCAATCGTCTTGATGATCTTGGCAATTTCATCGCCGGAATTCTTAATGGCCGCTACCGCCGTGGCCATCGCGTGCATATCGCCCGCGCCTTTTTCCGCCGAGACCCGCGCCTCCCGCGCCAGTTCGTTGACCTTCTGCGCGTTTTCCGCGTTACGGCTGGTCATGCTGGACATTTCTTCGAGCGAACTGCCGGTTTCCTCGATGGAAGCCGCTTGCTGGCTCGCGCCTTCCGCCAGTTTCTGGCTCGCGGCCATCACCTGACTCGCTGAATTGGTGGAGCTGGTGCTGAAATCCGCCAGCCGTTCCGCCAAGCTCCGCAACTCCACCGCGATCCGGTTCTTCAAACGCCAACCACCCAGCGCCACGACTACCAGCGCCACAAGCAATACCGCCAGCCAGCCGCGAATCTGCGACTTGGTGCCCGCCACTTCCGCCAACAACTCCCGGTGCGCGCCATCCACCACGCCCTGATGATACAGCCGGATGGCGTGCAACACCGCCGCGCCCTGCGGCCCGACCACCGCCGAATTTTTCTCGCCCGCCACCGCCGCGTTGTCCTTCATCAACTCCTCCACCACGGATTTTTCCGAGGTCACCAGCGTGTCAAACTTGGTGCGGATACTGGTCACCTCGGTGCCGCCCGCCGCGATGATCGCCGCCAACTGCCGCTGCTTGGCATTGCGCTGCCGGATGGCCAGCTGCACTTCATTCGTGCCCGCCATGCGGAAAAATTGTTGCACAAACTGCTGGTGATCCACCAAGTCGCTGGAAACTTTTTCCTGTAGGTCGTAACTCCGCCCCAGCTTGTCCGCCACCGAGGTGGTCTGCGCGGCGGAATCCTGCAACACCTTGGTCACCGTGAAAAAATACAGCAGCGCCGTGGCCACCGTCACACTCGTGGCGGTGAAAAACAACAGCATCAACTGCTGCGGAATGCTCGACTTCTTTTTTTCGCTCATAATCAATGACCCGCTGGTTTAAAAGTTTTTGAAGGCGTCTTCCAGCGGCAGTTCCGCGCGCTTGGCTGACGCTGATAACTTGCCAGCCGATTTCACCGCCGCGCGCCGCACGGGAACCAGAGCGGGCGCCACCGTCACGGAGGCCGTGCCGCCATTCACCACGGCAATCAATTCGCCCACCACCCGCCGCATGGCCTGCGCCTGCGAACTCAATTCCATCGCCGCCGCCGAACATTCCTCCGCCGTGGCCGCATTGCCCTGCGTGACTTTGTCCATCTGCCCGGCCGCGCCGCTGATTTGGGTGATGCCCTGCGTCTGTTCCCGCGAGGCGCTCGCCACTTCCGTCGCGAGATCATCCAACCGGCGCGCCTTGTTCAAAATGCCGTCCAATGCCGTCGCGACCTGACCGCTCAACGCCACCCCGCGCTCGGTGTTCGCCAGCGCGCTTTCAATTTTCGCCGTCGTCTCCTTCGCCGCCGCCGCGCTGCGTTGCGCCAGCGTGCGCACTTCATCCGCCACCACCGCAAAGCCCATGCCCGCCTCGCCCGCGCGCGCCGCCTCCACCGCCGCGTTCAACGCGAGAATGTTCGTCTGGAACGCAATCCCATCAATCGTCTTGATGATCTTGTAAATTTCATCGCTCGAGGTCTTGATCACCAGCATCGCGGCGCTCATCGCCCGCATATCTTCCGCGCCGCGAACCGCCGCCGCACACGTCTCTTTGGAAAGCTGGTTGGCCGAATCCGTGTTGTCAGAATTCCGTTTCGTCATCGCCGCCAGCACCTCCAGCGAGGCACTCGTCTGCTCGATGGATGCCGCCTGCTCGCTCGAACCTTCCGCCAGCCCGCGACTCGATTCGGAAATTTGCCCGGCAGCGGCGGCGAACATATTGGAATTTTGCGTCAACGCCTCAATCAGCCCGGCAAACACCAGTTGCACTTTGCGGACGTTAAAAGAAATGATCAGGCTCACCACCGCCAGCGTTGCCAAAATGATGCCGAGGTTTACCCATTGCTGCTGTTGCAACTCGGTTTTTTGGGTGGCCACCAACTGATTTTGCGCCACGGCCACCGCCGCCAATTGCACCTGCGCCGCCGCCTGTTGCTCCGGCGGCAGCGCGGCCACAAATTTTTTCAACGTCGGCTGCAACCCATCAGCGCGCAGTTCCTGCTGCCCAAACTGAATGTTGCGGTTGACGGAAACGTGCATCAACCCCAGCGTCACCACGGCCAGCGGCAATGTGCCGACTAGCGCGACCAGCAGGATGCGTTGCTTGAGGTTCAATTTGCGTTTAGGCATGGGATTTTTTCAAAAAAATTCAGGCGAACATTTCCACCGGCACCGGGCGCGTGACCCCGCTGATCACCGCATCAATGTTTAATAGCGATTTCACCACGCCCTTCACCTTGGCGATGCCCGTGATGTATTCCGTGGCCACCTGCCCGCCAAAATTCGGCGTCGCCTCGATGTCGCCGTCGGCCAGATTGATGACCTCCTCCACGCCGTCCACGATGAGGCCCATCTGCGCGGGCTTGCCATCCGGCAGCTTGACCTGCACGACGACGATGCAAGTGTGTTCCGTGTTGCCCGCCACAAAATCGAACCGCACGCGCAGATCCATCACGGGAATAATTTTCCCGCGCAAGTTGATGACCCCGCGAATGTGCGCCGGCATTTGCGGAACCGTCGTGATCGCGGTGAGGCGGATGATTTCGCGCACCTTCAACACATCAATCCCGTAGGCTTCCGCCTGCAATTTGAAGGTGAGGTATTTCCCGGCCAGCCGTCCGGCGGCCACCGGCTTCGAGTCAATTGTTTGAGTTGCCATCACGTCCCTATCGGCGGACACGGAGAAACCTTGAGCGCCGGACTTGCGATTTGAAATTTTTTGCAAGATTAGTCGGCCAAGGTTTGCTCTAATTTTCCCCTTCAGCCCCGGCGGCGTTTTCCGATGGGAGGATGTCGGCTCCTGCTGTTTCACCAGCAAGGCCGCACCACCAAACCATGAGCGAACGTCTTTCCAAACTCACCACCCAGTTCCAGACGGAAGTGGTCGGCGCGCGCGCCAATGACTCGGCGGGGCAGTTCCCCATCCTCGACCTCATTGGCAACCTGCGCGACGAGGCATCCAAAACCGGCCAACCCGTGCTGGAAAAACTTTGCGGTGAGGCGTGGGAAAAACTGGTGCTCATCGTTGAATCCGGCCATCCGTTTTCGGCGGACAACATTTCTTGGTTAAATGATTTGCTGCCGCGCGTGCAGGCGCTGGCGGGCGAGATTAATGGTTTCCCTCCGCCCGCGCCGCCTGCCGCGCCTGCAGCTGCCGTGTCGACCAAAGCCGAGGCTTCGCCGCACGCGGAAATTCTCGCCGAAACTCCGCCGCTCGAACTCAACCTCATGGACGATGCGGAATTGCTCCGCGAATTCATCAATGAGTCGCGCGAGCATCTCGACAACATCGAGCACGGCGTGCTGGTGCTGGAAAACGAACCGCAGAATTCCGAGACGCTCAACACCGTCTTCCGCGCGTTCCACACCTTCAAAGGCGGCGCGGGTTTTCTGAATCTCATTTCCATCAACCGCCTCGCACACGTCCTTGAATCGCTGCTCGATCAGGCGCGGCAGGGCAAGCTCGTGATTGATGGCGCAGTCATCGGCCTGATTTTGCGCGGGCGCGATGTGCTCAAGCAATTCGTGGACGTGATTGATGGGCAACTTTCCGGCACCACGCCACTACAACCCATCATCATTCCCACCGCGCAATTGAAGCGCGAGGCGCAGGCTGTGATTGATGGGAAATCATCCGTGGCCGCGCCGAAAGAAATTCCTAAAATAGAGACGGCCACCAACGCCCAGGCCGCTGCGCCAACCACAGAAAGTTGCGGTGAACATTCCAACGCCAGCCAGCAATCCGCCGTCGTCAAGGTGGACACGGGCAAGCTCGACGGCCTGCTCGACCTCGTCGGCGAAATGGTCATCGCGCAATCCCTCGTCAGCCAGCATTTCGCGAACATGACCGGACTCGCGCCGCAGTTCACGCGCGACGTGGCGCAACTCAACCGCATCACCCGCGAACTCCAGCGCGTGAGCATGTCGCTGCGCATGATCCCCATTCGCGGCGTGTTCCAAAAAATGTCCCGCGTCGTCCGCGACTTGGGCGTGAAGCAGAACAAGAAAGTTCATTTCGTCACCAGCGGCGAAGACACCGAGCTGGATCGCGGCGTGGTGGATGAGTTGAACGATCCCCTGCTCCACATGATCCGCAATTCCATGGATCACGGCCTCGAAACGCCGGAGAAACGCGCCGCCAGCGGCAAACCCGAAATGGGCACGCTCCATTTGCGCGCGTATCACCAAGGCGGCAACATCGTCGTGGAAGTGGAGGACGACGGCGCCGGCTTGAGCCGCGAACGGATTTTGAAAAAAGCCATCGAGCGCGGCCTCGCCACGCCCAGCGACGTGCTTTCAGACGAGGATGTTTTCAAATTTATTTTCGCCGCCGGTTTTTCCACGGCGGAAAAAGTCACCGACTTGTCCGGGCGCGGCGTTGGCCTCGACGTGGTGCGCCGCAACATCGAGCGCCTGCGCGGCCGCGTGGAGATTGAATCCAAGCTCGGCCTAGGCACCAAGTTCAAAATCAGTTTACCGCTCACGCTCGCCATCATTGACGGCTTCATCGTGAAGGTGGGCGAGGAGCGCTACATCATTCCCACGCTCTCGGTGCGCGAATCGTTCCGCCCGGTGGCTGGCATGGTTTCACGCATCCAAAACAAAGCCGAGGTCGTCAACGTGCGCGGACGGCTCATCCCGTTGCTGCGGCTCGGCGAAACTTTTGGCCAGCCCGCCAGCGAAATCACCGAATGCATCGCCGTCGTGGTGGAATCCGGCGCGAACGTGCGCTGCATCCTCGTGGACGCGCTGTTGCACAAACAGGAAGTCGTCATCAAAAATCTCAACGACATGATGGTGCATAAAAACCGGATGCTCGCCGGCGCGGCGATTCTCGGCGATGGCCGCGTGGGTTTAATTCTGGACGTGAGCGCGTTGGTGAATCTGGATGCAACCGTGCCGTCGGGGTTGAACTAGAAAGTGCTTTCAAATACGCGCCGAACGCCGTGGTGGCAAAGGTCGCGCTGCGACAAACCCGTCGCCGAGCGCAGCGTCAGGCGACGGAATCGTTCGCGCGCCAAGACTTGCCACCCCACAAAGTGACCGCTCTACGGTCAAATCAAGTCGCAGCGCGACTTGGCCCACCTCCCTCAACTGTGGCGGCGATTATTTCGACGCCGCTTCGTCGAGGCCTTTGCCTTGGACGTTGCTGGCGCTGACGAGTTCGCCGGTGTAGCCCGTCACGCGGATTTTGGAGAAGTTCGCGTTTGTCACGTTCGCCAGCGAGATGGCGCGGGTGCAGGTGCCGGAAATTTCCGAGAGCGTCAGGCCGTCCAGCGGACGAGCGGACGGAATGTTCGTGCCGGCAATCAGTTCGCCGACTTCCTGCACGCGGATTTTTTTGAAGCTGAAGTTTTGCACACGCGACCATTTCTCCATGTCGCCGGGCACGGGGTCGGTGGCTTGAATTCCTTTTTTCATCAGGTCAATGCCGATGAACGTAGGCGACTTGAGGATCGTCAGGTTTTCAAAGGAAATATTTTCCATGTAGCCGCCGCGACCGTCGCGGCTCTTGATGTAGATGGCGTTTTGCCGCCCGGAAATAACGCAGCCGGAAACTTTCACGTTGCGGATGCCGCCGGACATTTCGCTGCCGAGCGCGAGGCCGGCAAAAATGGAGCCGTGCAAACGGCAGTCGCGGATGATGACGTTCTCGGTGGGACGATCCAAATTCTGCGCGCTCAGGCCGCGACCGGACTTGAGGGCGATGGCGTCGTCGCCAGTATTGATGTCGCATTTTTCAATCAGCACGCCGTTGCAGGAATCCACGTCAATGCCGTCGCCATTGGAGTTCACGGTGCGGATGGTGAGGTTGCGCGCGGTGAAATTGTTGCAGTAAAGCGGATGAATGCTCCAGAGCTGCTGGTATTGCGTGGTGAAATTTTCCAGCAGCACGTTCGTGCAACCGGTGAGTTCAATCAGCACGGGGCCGCGCGGGTTGCGCAATTTTCCGAGCGGCAGCGGCGGGCCAAAAATCGCGCCGCCGGTGATGGTGACGTTCGCGGCGTTGCTGGCGGAGAGGAGCGCGCGGTGGCCGTCGCGGAACTCGCCTTCCCAGCGGACGTTGATGACGGGATAGTCCGCAATGTCCGCGCTGCCGAGAAGGTTCGCGCGCTGGGCGAGCTGCACGATGGTGTTCGCGCCGATGACGAGGCTGCCGGTAAGAAACACGCCCTCGGGCAGCATCACCGTGCCGCCGCCGGCAGCGGCAGCGGTATCGAGCGCCTTCTGGATAGCAATGGTGTCTTTGGTCACGCCATCGCCCTTCGCGCCGAAGTCGAGGACGTTGAGCGCGGGTTTTTCAGCGGCGAAAACGCCAGCCGCAAAATTCAGAACGGCGAAGAGAGTAAAAAGTTTTTTCATGCGGAGAAAAAATGTTGCGGTGCGCGGCCAACGTAGTCAATCCGCCTTCCGCTTGCTGCCATCACCAATTCTGGCTAGGCTCCGCGACTTGCATGAGTGAAATTCTAGTCATCGGCCACCGGAACCCGGACACGGACGCCATCTGTTCCGCCATCGGTTACGCGGAATTCAAACGCCGCACCGGCATGAGCGAGGCCGTGGCCGCACGCTGCGGCGACACGAACGACCGCATTGATTTCGTGCTGAAAACCTTCGGTGTGGCCGCGCCAAAATTCGTCGCCGATGTCTCGCCGAAAATTGCCGACGTGATGCAGCGAAAAATCTTAAGCGTGCGCCCGGAAGCCACGGCGGCGGACGCGCTCCGTTTGATGGATGAAAAAAATCTCCGCCTGCTGCCGGTGTTGGACGAGGCACAGAAATGTCGCGGCCTGCTTTCGCTGTTCAAGTTGAGCAAATTCCTTTTCCCCGCCGTGAACCGGGGCGCGAACGGCGAACACAATTCCCGCGAAGTCGTCTCGTCGCTTTCCGGTCTGGCGCGAACGTTGGACGGCCAACTCCTCGTCGGCTTTGACGGCGAACGGGAGGAGGAATTGATTTTGATGATCGGCGCGATGGGTTTGGAATCCTTCACGCAGCGGCTGGAAAAATTTCCGGCGGAAAAATTATGCGTCGTGGTTGGCGACCGCTGGGACATCCAGAACGTCGCCATCCGCGAAGGCGTGCGCGTGCTCATCGTCACCGGCGGCATTACGGTGGAACCGAAAACCATCGAGGCCGCGCAGAAGAACAAAGTCAGCGTCATCACCTCGCCGCACGACACCGCCACCACCGCTTCGCTCTGCCGCGCGGCGGTTTCCGTGAGCCACGTTTTGAACGAGGAATTTCTCTGCTTCCGCGAAACCGCGCCGCTCGCCGCCGTGCGCGACGAAGCCATGTCCTCCGGCTATCAGGCGTTTCCCGTCCTCGGCAGCGAAGGCCAGACCGTCGGCATTTTGTCGAAGACGGATTTTCTGAAACCGGTCACGCGCAAACTGATTCTCGTGGATCACAACGAACTTTCCCAAGCGGTGCAAGGCGCGGATGAAGTGGAGATTCTTGAAATCATTGACCATCACCGCATCGGCGCGCTGGCCACGCAGCAGCCGATTCTGTTCCGCAATGAACCCGTCGGCTCCACTTGCACGATTGTGGCCGATTGTTTTTTTCGGCACGGCGTGGAAATGCCGCGCGCCATCGCCGGCCTGATGCTGGCCGGTTTGGTTTCCGACACGTTGAACCTGACCTCGCCCACCACGACTGGGCGCGATGTGGAAATTTTGAAAAAGCTCGAACAGCTTTCGCAGGTCAATGCCCGCGAGTTCACGGAAAAACTTTTTGCCTCTGGCTCACTGCTCACGCTCAAACCTGCGCCGCAAGCCGTCACCACCGACTGCAAGGAATACGAGGAGAACAAAATCAAGTTCAGCGTCGCGCAGATCGAGGAGATTGGCTTTGAGCAATTTTGGAAACGCAAAGACGAGCTGCTCGCCGCGCTGGAAAGTTTCCGCGCCAGTCGGGCGTTTCATTTCTCCGCGCTGCTGGTGACTGACGTGACCACGCAAAGTTCTTTGCTGCTTGTGGTGGGCGATACCAAGTTCATCAAGCGGATTGACTACCCGCGCCGCGAACCGGGCATCTACGAATTGCGCGATGTCGTCTCCCGCAAGAAACAGCTCCTGCCCTACCTCACGCACTGCCTGCGCGAGACGGAAAAGGGCGTGAAGGGTTAAATAATTTCCAGCAGCGGAAATTCATCCTCGTCCTCGAAAATGCAGCACGAAACCGAGGACGAGGACGAATCAGCCATTGAAGTCTACCTGTTTCAGTTTTCCTACGGCGGTTGAAGCAAGTTGAAAATCACCGTCGGAGGTTTTCCATGCTACTGAAAGTCGCCCCAGCCTATGAAAAGTTTCAAAAGCTGGGTGAATCCGAAATCGCCAAGAAAATGGCGGGAGCGGCGGGGCTCGAACCCGTAACCTCTGCCGTGACAGGGCAGCGCTCTAACCAATTGAGCTACGCCCCCGTAATGGGGAACGGGACAATAAAAAATGTTTTACCCGCCGTCAAGATTTTGGTTGGGAAAGTTTTGAGTAGTTTGAAAATCCGGGCAGCAGACGCCAAGGAGGTGGGGGTGGGGAACCCCGCTGAAGAAACGTGCTGCCGCCCAGACGATTCAACTCTAGGCACCCCGCCAGCTTTGTCAACCCCCCATAATTGTAACCGCCTTGTCACCGGAGGAAGTGCCTGTAGTTCAAGCTCGCACCCGCGCCAATTTTCGCGCCAGGCGGATCGCCGCGATCATACTGGAGGGATTCGCCAGGTTCTTTCCGGCGATGTCGTAAGCCGTGCCGTGGTCGG
>JBEEMY010000004.1:0-16205 GCA_041192415.1 Verrucomicrobiota bacterium
CTCGGCGTGGAGGAAGAGGTTAAAAGTTTCAGCACGCTCAAGCCCGGCGCGACGTTCAACATCCGCGAAGGTGAAAATTATTCCTTCTGGTTCGAGCATCTCATCGAATGCACGGGTTACGCCTACAATGTGCCGCGCGACAAGTTTGACGCCGCGCTCCTCAACACTGCGCGCAAGGCTGGCGTAAAAATCATCGAGACCGCCGCCAAGATTGAGCGCGTTCCCGGCACGGACAAGGTGAAGTTGAGCGACGAATCAATCGCCGCTGCGGGAGATTTTTTCAACGGCGCGCCGGATTTCATCGTGGACGCGACCGTTCGCCTGCGGCTGCTGCCGAATCTTTTCGGCATCAAGGGCGTTGAAGGCGGACGCAAAGACATGGCCCTGCACGCGCACGTTGATACCGCTGATCTCAACCATCCTGGGCACGTCCACAGCACGCGGCTGGATCACGGCTGGAGCTGGCGGATTCCGTTGCCGGGTCGCGTTTCCATCGGCCTCGTCATTCCCGCCGAACACATGATGAAATTCGGCGCGACGAAGGAAGAGCGTTACGACAACGCCCTGAAACAGGATTCCGTGCTGGCCAAAGTGACGAAGCAATCCAAACGCATCACGCCGGTGGTGGAATACAGCAATTACCAGCTCGTCTCCGAACGCATGGTCGGCGACGGCTGGGCGCTCGTCGGCGACACGGCGGGATTCATTGACCCGGTATTTTCCAGCGGCCTGCTCATCGGGATGACGGGCGGGATGCTGCTGGCGGAAGCGATCGCCAACGGTGGCAAGCCGGAGGATTTTCAGAACTACGAGGCACAGGTCAAACATCACCTCACGACATGGCATGACATCGTCAGTTATTTTTATGACGGGCGGCTGTTCACTTTTTTCCGCGCAGGCGAAGCGTTGCGCGACAATTTCCTGATGAAGCTGGCGCGGCCACACGTCGAGAAACACATGGGCCGGATTTTCACCGGGGCCGCTTCCACCGCGCCTTACAGCATGGGGTTGCTGCGCTTCGGAATGAAGCACGCGTTGCGCGGTGAAGACCCGAGCAAGATGGCCATCCGGTGATTGACTCACAGTTCAGGCACACGCAAACAACATGAAGACGGTTTTAATTTATTTGCTGGCTTTGGTTGTTTTTGGACTGGGAATTTTTGTGACGCTTGAACGGGGGCGCACCTTGGGCGCGCCGCAACCGGCGATTGCGAAAGCGTCAGCACCGGTTGCCAACCCCGGAAATCTTCCGGGCGTGGAACCCTCGGCCTCGCTGCTCGCCAACTTGCAGGAGAACCTGAAAGACCCGCTGCCGCGATTGTTCCTGCAACTGATTGTCATCATCCTTGCGGCGCGTCTGGCCGGGGCGCTCGCGGTGAAATTTCGTCAACCCGCCGTCATCGGTGAAATGATTGCCGGCATTCTACTTGGCCCTTCGCTGCTCGGCTGGCTTTCGCCGGATGCGTTTCATTTTATTTTCCCGGCCTCGTCGCTTGGTTCGCTTCGGTTGTTCAGCCAGATCGGCGTGTGCCTGTTCATGTTCGTGGTGGGCATGGAACTGGATTTGAAAGAACTGAAACAGCAGGCCAAGACGGCAGTGCTAGTCAGCCAGATGAGCATCCTGTTTCCGTATCTGCTCGGCGTGGTGGCGGCGCTGTTTTTATTTTCTCCGCTCGCCGGAGCGAACACCACCTTTCCGGTGTTCGCCTTGTTCATCGGCATTTCCATGAGCCTCACGGCGTTCCCGGTGCTCGCGCGCATTCTTCAGGAACGCGGACTGACGCGCACGGCGCTCGGCAGCACAGCCATCGCGTGCGCAGCCACGGGCGATGTCGCGGCCTGGAGCATCCTCGCGTTTGTGGTGGCTATCGCGAAGGCGCAGAGCGTGATGGCCACGGCGTTCACCATTGGGCTGGTGGTGCTGTTCGTGTGCCTCATGCTGTTCTGGATTCGTCCGCGCCTGCCGCAATGGATTGACCACATCTCGCACCGCAGCGGCTCGGCGGGCAAAGGCGTTATCGCCGCCGCGCTGGTGCTGCTATTCGCGTCAGCGCTGGCCACGGACATGATGGGCATCCACGCATTGTTTGGTTCGTTTCTGGCCGGTCTCATCATGCCATCACGCGGTGATCTGCGCGAATTTCTCCGGCTGCGATTGGAACATTTCAGCGCGGTCTTCCTGCTGCCGCTGTTCTTTGCCTTCACTGGCCTACGCACGCAAGTCGGGCTGTTGAATGACACGACCGGCTGGATGATTTGTGCGGTGCTGGTCTTGATTGCAACCGTCGGAAAACTCGGCGGCACGATGCTTACGGCGCGGCTCACCGGCGTGAACTGGCATGACTCGTTCGCGCTCGGCGCGTTGATGAACACGCGCGGACTGGTCGAGCTGATTGCGCTGAACATCGGTTATGACCTCGGCATCCTTTCGCCGCGCATCTTTGCGATGCTCGTCATCATGGCCTTGGTGACCACCTGCATGACCGGGCCGCTGCTCAACCTCGGAGATTATCTGCGCGCCAAAAAATCTCTGGTGACGAGACCGGTCTGATATTCTCACCGTTGCCTCACTTTTTCTCGATTCAATATAACCAAGTAGTTACTTTTAACGCATGAACAATAAGATCAAATCCGTTGCCATCCTCGGCGGTGGCCCCTCGGCCTGCACTCTGGCCATTTTACTTCATCGGAAAAATTTTCGCGTCGCCATTTTCTATGTCCCCAAGACGGCCACGCAGCAAGCCACGCTCCTCGTTGGCGAATCCACCGTGCCCGCCATCGTCCCGATTTTGCGGATGCTCGGCGTGGAGGATGAAGTCCGCAGTTACAGCGAACTCAAGCCCGGCGCGACCATCAACATCGGGCCAGAGCATAATTTTCATTTTGACTTCGGCGTCATCAACAACGGCCTCCCGAAATACGCCTACAACACCCCGCGCGACAAGTTTGACGCCACGCTGCTGAACGCCGCGCGCAAGGCCGGTGTGAAAATCATCGAAGCGCCCGCGAAGGTGGAACGCATTGGCAATACCGACCAAGTGAAATTGAGCGACGAATCGCTCGCCGCCACGGAAAATTATTTCTCCGGCCAGCCTGACTTGCTCGTGGATGCCACGGGGCGTTTGCGGATGCTGCCCAAGTTGCTCGGCATCGGCGCAGTCGAGGGCGGACGCAAGGACACCGCGCTCTTCGCGCACGTGGACCAGACGCATCTCGACTACAAAGGCCACGTCCACAGCACGCGGTTGGATCACGGCTGGAGCTGGCGCATTCCATTGCCGGGCCGCACGTCCGTGGGCGTCGTCATCCCCACCGAACACGTCGGCAAGTTTGGCGCGACGAAGGAAGAACGCTACGACAATCTGCTCAAGCAAGATTCCGTCCTGTCCAAAGTGACCGTCGGTTCAAAGCGCCTCACGCCCGTGATGGAACATTCGAATTACCAGCTCGTGTCCGATCGCATCGTGGGTGAGAACTGGGCGCTCGTGGGCGACACGGCGGGATTTATTGATCCGGTATTTTCCAGCGGCTTGCTCATCGGCATGACTGGCGCGGTGCTGTTGGCCAAGACGATTGAAAAGGGAACGCCAAAAGCTTTTCAACATTACCAGACCGAGGTGAAACGCCATCTGGAAGTCTGGCACGACATCGCCGATTGTTTTTATGACGGACGGTTGTTCAACTCCGTGGTCGTCGGCGAGCTGACCAAAAAGCAATACCCGATTCTCCGCATGATGATGCCCTACTTTGAAAACCAGTTCGGAAAAATATTCACCGGCGCGGCTTCCAATTCTCCGTTCCACGTCGGCATGATGAAATGGATTGTCAACTGGAGCACGAAGAAGGACGACTTCCGCAAAATGGAGATTCACTGACCGGCGCGACGGCGCTTTCACCGGCGGCGCGATACCGTAAAATAATTTTTACGCCGCCGTGAGTGCGCCCCGCGCATCGTCCGCTGCGCCCGTCTTCTCCAAAAAGTATTCGTAGCCGCCGACGTAGGGCGTGACCGTGCCATTGTTGACGTGCAGAACTTTCGTCGCGAGCTGGCGGATGAAATGCACATCGTGCGAAATGAAAACGAGCGTGCCTTCGTAACGTTCCAGCGCCAGCGTGAGCGATTCGACGGTGTGGATGTCCAAGTGCGTGGTCGGCTCGTCCATCAGCAAAAGATTCGGCGGATCCACGAGGAACTTCACCAAGTTAAGCCGACTCTTTTCACCACCGCTCAAAATTTTCGTGAGCTTGTAGATGTCGTCCTTGCGGAACATGAAGGAGCCGAGCACGCCGCGCGCTTCGTCCTCGCGCATGGCGGGCGCGCTGGCGAGAACTTCATCGAGCACGGATTTCTCCGGGTCGAGCGTCGCGGCGCGATGCTGGCTGAAGTAACCGATCTTGGCGTTGTGGCCGAGGTCGCGTTCGCCTTTCTGAAATTCCACGACACCGGCGAGAATTTTCAGCAACGTGGATTTGCCCGCGCCGTTCGGCCCGACAAGCACGGTGCGTTCGCCGCGTTCAATCGTGAGGTCGAGGCCGGAATAAACTTTGTTCGCGCCATAGGCCATGTGAATACCGTCGAGCGAAGCCGCGCGCTGCCCACCGCGCGGTGGCGTGGGGATTTGAAAACGAAACGGCTTGCGCGGAGCCATCGGCTTTTCGATAAGTTCTAACCGCTCGATCTGCTTGAGCTTGCTTTGCGCCTGCGACGCTTTCGACGGAATGGAGCGGAAGCGGTCGGCGAAGGCTTGCAGGTCGGAGATTTCCTTCTGCTGATTTTTGTAAGCGGTGAGATGCTGCTCGTAGCGCTCTTCGCGCTGCTTGAGATAGCTCGTGTAGTTGCCGGTGTAGGCAATCAGCTTGCGCTCGGAAATTTCGTGAACCTGCGTCACGACTTCGTCCATGAACTGACGATCATGTGAAATCAGCAGCACCGCGCCGGAATAATTCTTCAGATAATTTTGCAGCCAGAGCAACGCGAGCAAATCCAGATGGTTCGTCGGCTCGTCGAGCAGCAATAAATCTGGCTCCATGACGAGCAGGCGCGCCAGCCGCGCGCGCATGATCCAGCCGCCGGACATCTCGCCAGCCTTGCGGTCGAAGTCAGCATCCTTGAAGCCGAGGCCGCGCAACATCTTCTTGGCCTTCGTTTCCACCTGCGCGTCGTTCAGCGCGTCGTGCTTGGCGTGCGCTTCGAGGTATTCAGGTGAAGCCACGTCGCCAGCTTTTTCCAGCTCGTGCAGACGCTTTTCCAAACGCGGCAATTCTTCCACGCGGCCCGTGGCGACATCGAGAATGGTTTCGTTCGCTTGCGCCTCGGCCTCCTGCGGGAGATGGCCGACCATCGTCCATTCATCGCGCGCCACTTCGCCGGCGTCCGGTTCGAGCTGCTTTAGGATGATGGAAAACAACGTCGTCTTGCCCGCGCCATTTGGCCCGACGAGCGCGACGCGGTCGCCGTAATTAACGCCGAACGACGCGTCTTCAAACAGCACGCGTCCGCCAAAAGTCATTTTGAGATCTCGAATTGTAAGCATAAAATTAAAAATCCGCCGTCAGATGTCCGCCGACGAACCTGAAAGACTAGGCATGGTTTGCGCCGCGTCAAGCATCGTGGCACTCCCCGCATTGACAAAGTTTTTGTCCGTTCGCAAACTTGTGTCGGTCTTGGAAGACTCACGGGCTTATTCCGCAGCCGGGCCATCAACCAATCAATCATCATGAAACTAAAATCCATCCTCTTGCTGGCTCTTTTCATTTCCACCGCCGGCCTCGTCCGCGCGCAGGAAGCGACGAACGACATTCCGCCGCAAATCGCCAAACTGCTCAACGGCCTCAAGTATCAGTCAGGCGAAATTGATTTGGGCGGCGGCCTCGCGAAACTGACCGTGCCCAAAGAATTCAAGTTTCTCGGCTCGGACGACGCGGTGACGGTGCTGGTGAAACTGTGGGGCAATCCGCCGTCCGAAACCAAGCCGCTCGGCCTGTTGATTCCGGCGGGCCTGACGCCCATCAGTTCCAATGTGTGGATTGTGACCATTGATTACAGCGAGGACGGTTTCGTGAAGGACGACGATGCGGCGAAAATCAATTATGACGACTTGCTGAAGAAAATGCAGTCGGGCATCGCGGAGAATAATAAGACGCGGAAGGAAAATGGTTATCCCACCATCGCCCTCGTTGGTTGGGCCGCGCCGCCGCATTACGATTCCGCCACGCACAAACTTTACTGGGCCAAAGACCTCAAGTTCGAGGGCGAGGAACACAACACGCTCAACTACAGCATCCGTATGCTCGGTCGTAAAGGCGTGCTGGAACTCAATGCCATCGCCGGCGTGGAGCAGTTCGCGGAGATTGACAAGCAGACGCCGGAAATTCTCGCGATGGTGGATTTCAAGGAAGGCAGCCGCTACACCGACTTCGATTCCAAGACGGACAAAGTTGCTGAATACGGCATCGCCACGCTCGTGGCCGGCGGCGCGCTCGCGGCGGCGGCGAAGCTGGGACTTTTCAAAGGACTGTGGATCGGCCTGCTCGCGGCGAAAAAATTTATCATCATCGGCGTCATCGCGGTGATTGCCGCCTTCAAGAAATTTTTCAAACGCGGGGACAATTCATCCGGCGGAGCAACGTGATTTTTCTTTCGCGTATTTGGCGTGGTTCGCGGTGAAAGCGGCGGAGGGCCACCGCACTCCACGACGCTGCCGCGCCCGCCAACGCCACCATGAACGCGAAGCGTCTTGGAGTGCGCCAGTCCTCTGGCGCTTTTCCATGGAGCGCGCAGGACGCGCGGTTCAATTTTGGATGGACAACCGGCGGCGACGGGAGCAATGTCGGGCGCGTGACCGGAATTAGCGCGGCGAAAGTCGGGAAGCTACATAGCGATGAATCGTTGGAATATTCCAGAGCAACTTGAACATGACGTTTTGGCTAGAGACAAAACCTGTGTTTATTGCGGCATTGAATTTGCACCTCTTACCCAGACGCGGGGAACAAAGCCGTCTTGGGAACACATCATCAATGACGCCAAAATCATCACGCGGGAAAACATTGCAAGATGTTGCATGTCCTGCAATGCCAGCAAAGGTGCGAAAGAATTAGCAGTTTGGCTTCAGACAAAATACTGTCAGCGAAAGGGTATTAACGAATCCACCGTGGCTGAAGTTGTAAGAAATGCTCTTTCGAGGACGCAAATCTAGAACTTCCATCTGTTAGAAATTTACTCCCACTCAATCGTCCCCGGCGGCTTGCTGGTGATGTCGAGGACGCAGCGGTTTACGCCTTTCACCTCGTTGATGATGCGGCTCGCGAGTTTTTCCAGCAGGTCGTAGGGCAGCTTCACCCAGTCGGCGGTCATGCCGTCCTGCGATTCCACGGCGCGGATGGCGATGGTGTAATCGTAGGTGCGTTCGTCGCCCATCACGCCCACGCTGCGCACGGGCAGCAACACGGCAAAGCTCTGCCAGATTTTGTAATACAGCCCGCCCAATTTCATTTCCTCGACGACGATGGCGTCGGCGTTCCGCAAAATCTCGCAGCGCGCGGGCGTGACTTCGCCGAGGATGCGCACGGCGAGGCCGGGGCCGGGGAACGGCTGGCGCCAGACGATTTCCTTCGGCACGCCGAGTTCTTCGCCGAGTAGGCGGACTTCGTCCTTGAACAAATTCTTCAGCGGTTCGACGAGCTTGAACTTCATGCCCTTCGGCAAACCACCGACGTTGTGATGGCTCTTGATGAGCGCAGCGGGATTCCCGGCAATCGGCACGGACTCGATGATGTCGGGATAGAGCGTTCCCTGCGCGAGAAATTTTGCGTTGCCGACGCGCTTGGTGGCGGCTTGAAAAACATCCACGAACGCCTTGCCGATGATCTTGCGTTTCTTTTCGGGATCGGTGACGCCTTTGAGTTTGCCGAGAAACAGTTTAGTGGCGTTTTCGTATTGCAGCTTCAGCTTGAAATTGCGGCCAAAAACTTCCTGCACGACTTCTGCTTCTTTGGCACGGAGCAATCCGTTGTTCACGAAAATGCAGGTGAGCTGATTGCCAATCGCCTTGTGCAGTAACGCCGCTGCGACGCTCGAATCCACGCCACCGCTCAAGCCGAGCACGACGTGTTCCTTGCCGACTTGCGCGCGGATTTCTTCGACGGCTTGGTCCACGTAATTGCGCATCGTCCAGGATTTGCCGCAACCGCAGACGCCGTGGACGAAGTTGGAAATGATTTCCTTCCCGCGCGGCGTGTGGACGACTTCGGGATGAAATTGCAGCCCAAAAAATTTCTTCGCGCGGTTTTCAATTGCGGCGAATTCAGAATTCTCCGTGACGGCGACGGGTTTGAAACCGTTGGGCAGCTTCGTGAGTTTGTCGCCGTGGGAATTCCAGACTTGCAGCGACTTCGGCAATTTGGAAAACAGCGCGCAGCTTGAATCCTTGATGGTGAGCGTGCCTTTGCCGTATTCGCGCTTCTGACCTTTCTCGACTTTGCCGCCGAGGAATTGCGCGAGCAGTTGCACCCCAAAGCAGATGCCCAGCACCGGCACGCCGAGCGCAAAAATATTTTTATCCGGCAGCGGCGCCTTGTCCGAATACACGCTGGACGGACCGCCGGACAAAATAATTCCACTCGGCTTCATCGCCGCGATCTCGGCGGCGGGCGTGTTGAAATGGATGATGGTGGAATAGACGTTGCACTCGCGCACGCGGCGAGCGATGACCTGCGTGTATTGCGAACCGAAGTCGAGGATGACAATTTTTTCGTTCATGGCTGAAAATTCAAAGAGGGATTTTCCCCCGTCGGAAAATCTTTGGCGAGTGAAAACTGCGCGGCGAACCAGTTATTTCTTCGGCGGATAAAATTCGCCGTAGTGTTTCCGCGCGCAGTCGGGGCAGAGACCATGGGAGACGACCGCGCCGGAATGTTGCGTGATGTATTCCTCGAAGCGCACCCACTCCTGCTGGTCGTCGCGGATGCTCTTGCAGAAGGAGCAGATGGGCAGCAACCCTTCCAGCGCGCGAACGCGTTGGCGTAACTGCCGGGACTGCGAACCAAGTATCGTGGTCATGAGCGCGAGCAGTTCGAGCACAAAAAAGCAGATGAGCGCGTCCGCCATGTCTTTGATCACCACCGGCGGCGGCACAAACACGACCTGATGCAAGATTCGCGTGAGCGACAACAGCGCGGCGCACGCGGCGGAAAGCCAGAGCGGACGATTCCACGCGACGAGCATCAGCGGGAAAACAAAAACCACCGGGAAGACTTGCAGCGGGATGAGTTCCCAATCCAGCCCCACGAACACCAAGCACAGTAGAAGCATGAACCACGGGCGGTTCCACAGCCCACGCTCAAACACTGGCAGTTCGGGTTGGGCGAGCGGAGACTTCGGCATATCGGCAGGTGCATTCATGCGTGCGCTGATTGTCAGCTTGCGCCGCGAGTATTGGCGAGAAAAAAATTTTGCGCACGTTGCCGGATTGCGCTACAAGTCGCGCATGAAATTTCCCCGTCGCCACGCCCACGCGCCGGGATTTTCGCTGATTGAACTGCTCATCACGCTGGCGCTCATGGTCATTGTGATTTCAATGTTCGAGGGTTTTGCTTCAGGCAAACATCAGCGCACGCAAAAACAGCTCTGCGCGGACAACCTCCAGAAAATTTATCTCGCGCTCCAAATTTATGCGAATGACTTTCGCGGCGCGCTGCCGGTGAACACCAACGCTACCACCTCCGAGGCCGTCCTCGACGCGCTCGTGCCAAAATATTCCGCCGACACGACCATCTTCATCTGTCCCGGCGGACGCGATTCGCAGATTCCGTCTGGCGAACCGCTGACCAAACATAAAATCAGCTACGCCTACTACATGGGACGGCGTTTGGAAAACCCTCAACTTGTTTTGCTCACCGACCGGCAGATCAACACCGAGGCGAAGCGCGCGGGCGAAATGATTTTTTCCGCGAACGGCAAATCGCCCGGCAACAACCACCACAAATACGGCGGAAATTTTCTGTTCGCCGATGGCAGCGTGACAGCGGGCGTGGCACAGCTCGCGTTTTCACTCGCCGCCACGCCGGGCGTCGTGCTATTGAACCCCAAACCCTGACGCATGAAACTCCAATGTCCCTGCGGCGCGAAATACGCCTTCGACCTCCTGCCGGAAATGGTGCAGAACCCGGTGACGTTCGTCTGCCCGACGTGCGGGCTGGACTCCTCCGAGTTCGTGAACCAGATGGTGCGCCAGGAATTCGGCGTGCCGGAACCCGAATACACGCTGCCGATTTCCACCCCGCCGCCCGCCGCGCCCGCGCCCGTCTCGCGCCTGAAAATTTCTCACCACGAAAAACCAGCGGAGCCGACGCCGGAAACGGAAGCCGCGCCGGTTTCAAAGTATTGCCAGAAACATCGCGGCGTGCTGGCCACGGAGAAATGCACGCTCTGCGAAAAACCCATCTGCCCGAAGTGCATGGAACTCTTCGGCTACTTCTGTTCGCCGCTTTGCCAGAACAAGGCGGATATGCAGGGCATCGAAGCGCCGGTTTATGCGGGGCAAAAATTCCAGGTGGAACGCCAGTTCTGGCGCAAGGCGGGCAGCATTTTTGCCGCGTGCCTGCTGCTCGTCGGCGCGTTGGTTGGCGGCTGGGTTTGGTATGCGTGGTTCGGTTCCGTGCCGCATAAAAATTTCGCCGTGCGCTTTGAGGACGATGACCGCGCGTATGCCGGCAAGTCGCAACTCGTCGGCAAGGATCAGCTGGTTTTTCTCCACGGCGGCACGCTGGCGCGCTGCGATTTGAAATCCAAAAAAACCGTCTGGTCGGTGGAACTGGTTTCCAAAGCGGACATCGCTGCCGCGTTCAAGGCCGCGCAAGAGGCCGACGCCAAGTCCAATGAAGGCGGCGGCTACCAACATCACCAGAGCCAGGAATCTATGGAGCGCGAAGTGAAAATCTGGCTGCAACGGGAATTGCTCCTGCGCGTCGCCGGCGAAAACATCTGGGTTGGCAAAGGCAACAAACTCACGCGCTACGACTGGGCCACCGGCAAGGTCGCGGGCGAAACCACGCTGCCGGAATCTGGCGATACGCTCGTGGAAAAAGACGGTGAACTGCTCATGCTCGGCGCGGCTTCCGTCACGCACATCAGCCTCGCCAATGGCGAATCGCGCGTGGAGCAATTTCATCCGCCCGGCGCTAAGACCACGATTGCCTCCGCTGCCCGCGCGGGAAATTCCGCATCCGGCGGATTGTTTTCCACCGACGGCCAGCCGCTCGATCCGAATAAGGTCGCGAACCAAGCGGCGAATTTGAAACTGCCTGCGCGCACTGCCCTGCCCGCACTGCTCGCCAACGCCCAGCACGAGGCGCAACTCGAAGCCGCCTTGCGCGACTCCGACCCGAAACATCCGCGCCCCGCCGCCAGCCGGATGACGGCAGAAAGTTTTGACCTCGTTCCCGGCGCGAATGGCTTTGTGCAGTTCTCGAAAAAGTTGTTGGAGGAAAAATTCACCGAGCGTTCCGCCATGAAGGCCGCGCCGAAAAAATCCGCGCTCGAAGGCGAGGTCAACGCCGCTGCCACCGGAGCCATCGCCAACGAAATGCTCAACGAGATGCAGCGCAACGCCGGCGGCGGCACGGTCGTGGAAGACGAGAGCCGCTATCAAGTCACCGTGCATCTGCCCGATGCGCCGGAGGCCGCCGATTGGACGGGCGAAGTCACCGGGCCACCGCAGTTGTTTGTTTTGAAGACGGTGAATGTCATCGCGGCGGGCAAAGGCGTCGTCGTGCTGGACAAGGCGAATAAAAAAATCTGGTCGGCCACGCTCACCTATCCGGTGGGCGGCGGCGGCTTGGAAAACTTATTTCGCGGCGAGGCGCAGTTTGGCGAAGGCCCGTGCGTGGAACACGGCGACACGCTTTACGTTTTCGACCAGGCCGTGTTGAGCGCGTTTGCCTTGGGCAACGGCGATGCCCGCTGGCGCGTGCCGTCCGTGGGCGTAGCTGGTTTATTTTTTGATGAGGTTGGAAACATTTACGTCAACACCACCAGCGGCAATCCCGATGACCTCAAGTTCTCCCGCCAGATAGACATCACCAAGCAGACCGACGATGTGCTGATGAAACTCGAACCCAAGACCGGCAAAACCTTGTGGAGCATCAAGCCTGGCGGTTTCATTTCCTACCTGCATGGAAAATATATTTACACCACGCAAGCCTACGACCCCAACCCGACGGACGAAGAACAGATGAGCGACATGGCCATCCAGAAGCCCGCCTATTTCCGCATCGCGCGCATCAACCCGAAGAACGGGCGATTGATGTGGGAGTATTTCGACCAGTTGGAACGCTGCCCGATGGACGTGCGCTTCCAAGACAACGCCATCACCCTCGTCTTCAAACGCGAAGTGCAACTGCTGAAGTATCTGGCGTTTTGAAAAATGTTTTTCCTGCGCGCTGCAACAAATTCTGGTGTCCAACACAGCCTTGGTCAGGAAACCAGAAACTGAAAATACTATGATTCAATCTGGAGCTTTCTATTTTCTTTTTACATACATAATCGCCCCGATTCTCGTTTGGGTTGCTATGCAGAAGGGAATTTCTTATTCGCGCTGCTTTGGACCGCTTGGTGGATGCCGATGATTGTTTCAGCGGTTTGCGATTGGCGATGGCATCATTTTGGATATGAATCGCGATTTTCGAAGATCTGGTTTTGGGGTGGAGTTTTTACCATCAGCCTGATTCATTTGATTTTCTTTAAAACGCATTGATTCGCCTTTTTTATCCCGCAATTTTTTCTTCACCAACTCCCGCGCCTGCGATGAGATTTCACCGATAAACTTCCCGCCGATGCCCAACGGTGATGACGATGACTTGCAGCACGCGGTCATGGATTTCGTAAATCACCCGGTAGTCGCCCACGCGAATCCGCCAAGCATCACGACCTTTTAGTTTTTTCACGTCGGCTGGACGCGGATTGATTTCCAATGCCGCCAACCGCGCCAAAATGCGGCGGGCATCGTCATCCGCCAAACGATCCAATTCTTTCTGAACTGACTTGGCAGGATGACTTGGTAGCTCATTTCGCCTTGCGGTTGCGGGCGGTGCGGTAAGTGGTCAGCGGCGCGCTTTGTCCAGCGGCGATTTCGGAGTGGGCGCGGTCATGCAACGCGTCGTAGGCCTGAATGTCAGCCAGTTCTTCCTCGGCCTCGCGCAGGCGTTCGTAAGTCGGCAAATCCAGCAGCACGCCGGTGCGTTTGCCCTTGGCGTCGGTGAGAAATTGTTCGTCTTTGGCGACCAGCGTTTTCATGGTTGAACTTTAGCCGATTTCAAATTTTCCGCAACCCGCTCGCGTGCCTGCCGGATGAGATTCCCGAAACGCAGCCACAGCGGCTCAACCCAAACTCCGAAATCGCGGCGGCAAGTGCAGTAGTCGGAGTGGGGGGTTTAATTCGCCTTCTTTGATTCGGCGGGCGCAGCGAGTTGTGCCACGACTTCCTGTTTCCATTCCTCGCCGAGTTCTGGCGCGGTCTTGCCGGTGAATTGTTTCCACAAACCTTCCTCGTATTTGTCGTCGCGCATGGCCGCGTTCATCTGGCGCACGATGTCCGGGTCGTATTTTTCCGCAACCCAGTTCAGAAAATTCGCCGTGATGCGGTAGCTGTCGTGGTAGCGCGGCGAAAAATTCTTGCCGTGCCGGCGCAGCCACACCATGTCCGCGCCGTGGCTCTGCGGTTCGTATTTGAACCAGCGCAGATAATCCGCGCAACCTTCCACCAGCCAGCCGGGGTTTCGCCCGTGGTATTGCTGGACAACATGAACAGCTTCGTGAATAAGCGAACCGATGGCTTCGCCGTGGATCTCTTTTTCCAGCCAGTCGGAATTGGCCACGACATCCCGCCCGGAGGTGAACGCCACGCCGTCCATCGGCTTGAGGGTGATTTTGAAATGGTCCGGCGCGGTGTAACCCTCGCTCGGCAACGCCGCCGCGATTTTCGGATACCACTCCGCGAGCGCCGGCGCGAGCTGGTTCGTCGCCCACTCCGCCAATACCGGGGCCTCCGCAGTGTTCAACTCGATTTCAGATTTTCCATCCGCTGTTTTGAAGCGGAAAAAACTTTCTGCCGGTTTCGCTGAACTAGAATTCGGTTCACTCACGTCGCTGGCAGGCAATTCAGAGTTGGTTCCCCACGACTTGTTCGGCTGCGCGCCCATGACGAATTCGATCTTCCCGCCATTTTTCAATTCTTGGTAAGGCAGGAACGGTGAGTCCCAAATTTTTCCATTCAAGCGGACGGATTGCACATAGATGTTTTGGTCGGAAATGTTTTCCGCCGTCATCGCGAACGTTTTGCCGTTGGACAGGTGCATCGTCGCTTTGGGAAGTTGCGGTGCGCCGATGACGTAGTAATCGCTCGCCGGGCACACCGGATAAAAGCCCAGGCAGGTGAACAGATACCACGCCGACATCTGTCCGCAGTCGTCGTTGCCGCACAGCGAGCCGGGGTCGCTGCCGTATTGCGTCGCGACAACTTGATGCAATTTTTCCGCCGCCTTCCACGGCTGGCCCGCGTAGCAATAGAGATAGATGACGTGATGCGCCGGCTCGTTGCCGTGCCAGTATTCACCGATGCAACCGCGCAGATCATTCGTGGACAGTTCGCCCATGAACTTCTCAGATTGTTTCGCGTCGAACAGCGAATCCAGTTTGCTGATAAATTGTTCCCGCCCGCCCAGCAGCGAAATAAATCCCGGCACATCCTGCGGCACGAACCACGAATACTGCGAACTGGTCCCCTCGGTGACGTCCTGCAAATTCGTCCCGCCGCCGAAAAGGTGCGCGTCAACATTCGGGCGCCAGTTGCCCGCCGAATCTTTCGCCCGCATCCAACCGGTGGTCGGGTCGTAAATTTTTTTGTAGCTGGCGGCGCGTTTCATGAAGTAGTTGAAGTCGTCCGTCTTGCCAAGTGCCTTCGCCATTTGCGCGATGCTGTAATCGTCGTAAGCATATTCGAGCGTCTTCGAGAGCGATTCATCTTCTTCATCGCTCGGAACCCAACCAAGTTTGCGATACGAAGCGAGGCCGTCGTAATCAGGATTCATCGCCGTGGTCTTGATGGCGTTGTAAGCGCGTTCGGCATCGAAGCCTTTCACGCCCTTCAGAAAACCATCCGCAATCACCGGCGCGGAGTGGTAGCCGATCATGCACCACGTTTCATTGCCTTGCAGTTCCCACATAGGCAGCAGGTGATCCGCGCTCTGGTCAAAATGATCGAGCATGGAATTGATCATGTCCGAATCGCGCTTTTCCTGAATCAATGCGAGCAATGGATGCTCGGCGCGAAACGTGTCCCACAGTGAGAACACCGTGTAGCGTGTGAAATTTTTGGCGCGATGAATGTTCTGGTCAAAACCGCGATACTCGCCATTCACGTCTTGATACAAGTTTGGCACCAGAAACGCGTGATAGAGCGACGTGTAAAAAGTTTTCTTCTGCTCGTCCGAACCTTCGATTTGGATTTTGCTTAATTCCTTGTCCCACTTGGCACGGGTCGTTTCACGCAAGCCGTCAAAATCCCAGCCGGGAATTTCTGCGTCGAGATTCTTCAACGCATTCGCCGCGCTCACCGCCGACACGGCGACCTTCACCTGAATCACTTCGCCTGCGTGAGTTTTGAATTTGGCGAGCAGTTGCAAGTTGGTTCCTGCCGCTTCATTGCGGCTGCGGAAGCGGTAGTTGACATAACTCTTGTAAGTCACCGGCTTGCCGTTGTTGATGATTAGCGCCTCATCAAACGGGCGGGAATAGCGCGCGGCAAAATAAAGATACCGCTCCTTCGCCCAGCCGTTCACAAGGTGAAAACCCGTGACGGTCGAGCCGTCTTCAATCCGCAGGCGCGATTCTGCAATGTGCCAGCGTCCGCCGTTGATGACGTGGCTCAAGTCCGTCAAGACGGATGCCTCGTCGCTCGCCGGAAATGTGAAGCGTAAAATTCCTGCGCGCTCACCCGCCGCGAGTTCCGTGGTGACGCCGGATTTTTGTAGCTTCACCTGATAGTAAGCTGCAGACGCGGATTCTTCGGCATGGGAAAAGAGCGATTGATAGCCCTGCTCCGGGTGATCTTTTTCACCCGCGACAAATTCCGGTCTGCCAATCTGCGGCACGAATAGAAAATCGCCGAGATCAGGACAGCCCGTGCCGCTCAAATGGGTCAGGCTAAAAC
>JBEEMY010000005.1:0-15653 GCA_041192415.1 Verrucomicrobiota bacterium
GAGTCGGGCTTTGGCATCAACGCGCAGGAGATCCAGAGCATGGCCGAACAGGTGCGCGAAGTGCGCGACCTCGGCGTGCAAGTGGTGATCGTTCTCGGTGGTGGAAATATCTTCCGCGGATTGGCAGGAAGCGAGAAGGGCATCGAACGCGCCACGGGTGATTACATGGGAATGCTCGCGACGATCATCAACTCGCTCGCGTTGCAGGATGCATTGGAAAAACTAGGCTGCCCCACGCGCGTGCAGAGCGCGATTGCGATGGCGCAGATTGCCGAATCGTTCATCCGCAGGCGCGCGGTGCGGCATTTGGAAAAAGGTCGTGTCGTGATTTTTGGCGGCGGCACGGGCAATCCGTATTTTTCCACGGACACGGCGGCGGCGTTGCGCGCGAATGAGATTGGCGCGGAAGTGATTCTCAAGGCAACGAAGGTGGATGGCATCTACGACAGCGACCCAAAAAAAAATCCCAAGGCGGTGCGCTTCGATAAAATTACTTACCTCGACGCGCTGCAACGCCAACTCAAGGTCATGGATTCGACGGCGTTCTCGCTGTGCATGGACAACAAGATGCCGATTATTGTGTTTGATTTCTTCAAGGCGCACAACCTCAAGCGCGTGGTGCTGGGCGAGAAAATCGGGACGTTTGTCAGTTGAATTTGGTAGGGCGGTGCTGCCGCACCGCTGGGTGTCGCCGCAGCGACGCCCTACCATTTGACCCCATGCCTGAACTCCCTGAAGTCGAAGTGCTCGCGCGGCATCTGCGTCCGGTGCTGCGCGGGAAAACTGTCCGTGCCGTCCACATCCTGCGCGCAAAAATTCTCAAGCCAACTTCGGAGCGCGAATTAAAGCGCGTGCTCACCGGCGCAAAGTTCAAATCGCTTGCGCGGCGCGGCAAATACCTGCTGTTTGAATTTCATTCCACCGCGCTCCGCAAATCTATCACTGTTCTTGGCCATCTCGGCATGACTGGAAAAATGTTCGTTGCGGGAAAAGGCGAGCCGTTGCCGAAACACGCAGCGGTGGTGTTGGAATTGAATCGCGGCAATTTTGTTTTCGAGGACACGCGCTACTTCGGGCGGATGACTTTGGATTTGTCGTCCGTGCAAAAACTGGGGCCGGAGCCGTGGGATAACAATTTTACGCCGGGATTTTTTGCGCGCGAACTCAAACGCTCGCGTCAGCCGGTGAAAGTTAAGCTGCTCGACCAGTCGCTCGTCGCGGGCGTGGGCAACATCTACGCGAGCGAGGCGTTGTTCCGTGCGAAGATTTCTCCGAGGCGACCAGCGAACAAGCTGACGCTGGCGCAGGTGCGGGAATTGCACCGCACCATCCGCGAAGTTTTGGAGCAGGCGATTGCTGGCGGTAGCACGGTGCAGTTGAATTTCGGCGCAGGAAAAACGGACGGGCTGTTTTATTTTGGCCGCGCGGCGGGGGCGACGAATTATTATGAGGAGCGCTTGCACGTCTATGACCGCGCCGGGAAACCTTGCGGGCAGTGCGGCACGTCCATCAAACGCATCGTGCAGGCGGCGCGCAGCACATTTTATTGCCCGCGCTGTCAGAAAAGTTGAGAAAACCGTTTGACGGCGAGCGTAATGATTTGTAGATTGCGCCCCCGTTTAGTTCCAGAATAGCTCAATGGTAGAGCACGCGGCTGTTAACCGTGTGGTTGTAGGTTCAAGTCCTACTTCTGGAGCCAATTTTATTTGCGGACCTGCCCGTGGCAGTTTTTCCGCCCCCCGAGAGGAAGTGAGTGTAATGACAGAGATTAAACTGAAAAAAGGCGAACCCGTTGACCGTGCGTTGCGTCGGCTTAAGAAAAAAGTCGATCGCGAAGGCACGCTCAAGACCGTGCGCGCGCGCCGGCAATTCGAAAAACCGTCTGCCGTCCGCCGTCGCAAGGAAAAAGTCGCCCGTTTCTCCGCCATGCTTTCCGCACGCCATGCTGATGACTAGGCTGTGATTTGCTTTCCCACGCCGGGCGTGTCCGTTAGGATGCGCCCGGCTTTTTTATGTATTCCTTTTCCACCTGCTGGAATTCCGCGCGCCACACCGATGGTCGCGCGATGCTCCGCGAAATCCGCGATCTCGGCTTCAGCCACGCCGAGTTAAGTCACGGCATCCGCATCAGTCTCATGCCCGGCATTCTCGACGCGGTGAAGGCGGGCGAGGTGAAAATTTCCACGCTGCATAATTTTTGTCCGCTGCCCGTTGGCATCACCGGCCCGTCGCCGAACCTTTACGAATTTTCCGCCGACCGCGACCGCGACCGCCAGCTTGCTCTCAAACACACGCTGACCACGCTGGATTTTGCCGTGCGCGTGGGTGCTCCGCTAGTCGTGCTGCATTTCGGCAGTATGAATCTGAAAGACTACACCGGCAAACTCAAGGAGATGCTCGAACGCGGCAAACGCGGCACGCCGGAATTTCAAAAAATTGTGGCCGAAGCCGCCGCCGCGCGCGAAGCGAAGAAGAAAGGTTTCTATGACCGTTCGCGCGATATGCTTCGCGAACTCATCGGTCAGGCAAAATTTCGCGGCCTAAAGCTTGGTATTGAAATCCGTGAAGCTGTTGAGGAACTGCCGTTAGAATCCGATTTCAAAACGTTGCTCACGGAATTTCCAGAGCCGATTTATTACTGGCACGATGTTGGCCACGCACAAATCAAGCAAGACTTGGGCTTCATCAATCACGTTGAGCACCTCGCGTCGTTAGCCAACCGGCTGGCGGGCTTTCACATTCACGACGTGAAATTTCCGGCGCGCGACCATTTCCCGCCCGGCGGCGGCGACATAGATTTCGCGTCGCTGAAACCGTTTGTGAAACCGGAGCACATCAAGGTGTTTGAATTAAGCCCCAAGGTTCCACTGGACTCCGTGACGCGCAGCATCGCGCATTTGAAACGGATTTGGGGTGAAGAGTAAAATTTTGACGACCCAGTTTTTAGCGCGTCACTAGATCATCAAACGTCCAGAGCTTGCGGTCTTCACCGGCGGAGCGGATTTCCATTTCCTTGCTGGAAACTTGATGGAAGAAAAATGGCGTGCCCCAGCCGTCCAGCAATTCACCTTTGTCATTCGTGCGCAGGCAGGATTCCTCGGTAATGAACGTGACTTGCTTGGGATTTTTCCCCGTCAACGCGGCGGTGATTTCGGAATTATCACCCACGGGATTCTCGCCGAAGCGGTCTTGGTAGTTATGAATCACCACGCGGGCGTTGTCCAAAATCGTAAGCGGCGGAAGTTTGGCGGACTCGGCGGGCGGCGGCTCTGGCGGCGCGGGGACAAGGCTGTTGAGGTTGGTGCGGATTAGCGTAGTGAGTGCTTCTTGATTGGTCGTGGCTGTGTTCCCCTCACCCCGGCCCTCTCCCCCGGGGAGAGGGAGAATGGGTTTCTGCATTTCGTCACTTGTAATGCCGCTGTTTGTTGCTGCTGGAATTGAAACTAACTGCGTCGCGCTTTTCGTTCCGAACACGAGCAGCGCCAAAATTCCAAACGCGAGGACGAGGACGAGAACGACAGCGAGATTCTTCATGTCATGAAGCCGAGATTGGACGAGGCGAAGCGGCCAAGGTTCGGGAACACGGCGGGAATGTTTCCACTGTCCACGCCGAACCACGAGGCGAGCGTGGCGAAATATTGGTCGGTGGCGGTGGTGGGAATCCAGCGGCCAGTGCTGGTGTCGTCGGGGCCGTTGACGGTGAGCGCGGGAAATTTTCCGTAGGTCTGGCCGCCTTTGACCGCACCGCCGCAGATGAGGTGATGGCTGCCCCAGCCGTGGTCGCTGCCTTGGCCGTTGCCGGGAAAAGTGCGCCCGAAATCGCTGGAGGTGAATTGCGTCACGTTGTTCGACAGACCGAGTTGCTCCATCGCGCGCTGGAAGGTCAGCATGGACTGGCTCAATTCCGCGAGCAAATTCGCGTGTGCGCCGATGAGGACGTTGTTCGGCGAACCGCTCGTATAGCCGGTCTGGCCGCTGTGCAGATCGTAGCCGCCGACCTGGCAGAAAAAAATCTGGCGCTTCATGCCAAAGCCGCCTGCCAACGCGTCGCGATTGCCCGCCTCAATGAGCCGCGCGACCATTTTTAACTGCGCGCTCAAGGTGGAATTGTTCACCGTGCCACCGTTCGGCACGGTGATGTTGGTGGCGAACGGCACGTTGAAAAAATTAGCAGCGGCACTGGTGGCAATGGCGTTGTTGAGCAGTGTGCCGGTGTTGATGGAGTGGCCGGCGACCCCGGCGTAGGCGCTGGTTTGCAAATTTCCGTAGGGCAGGCCGAGAATGTTCGTGAGCGCCGCGAGCCGGGCGCCAGTCACGCCTTGCAAAGCAATCGCGCCGCTGGTGGAGACGGCGTATTGCGAGACGACGTTACCAATCTCAAACGTGTTCGCCCCGGCGAGGGACACAGAGAGCGAGACGGAATTGTTCGTGTTGGCGGCGTTCAACAAATCCGCGCAGCGTCCGCCCCAGCCGGTGAGCGGCTGCTGGTCGGGGATGGAAGTCTGCCATTGCGTGACTTGGTCGGAGTGGGAAAACAACTGCGGCGGACGCTTGATGGAGTTGGCCACATACTGCGCCCGCGTCATCGGATAAACGAGCGTGCCGACGTTGAAGAGTGGGGCGAGCTTGCCTTCGTTGAAGAGCGTGGCGAGTTCAGGGCAGCCGGGATGCACGCCGAACGTGTGGCCAGCGGCATCCACATAATTGTTCGTGGTGCTGGGAATCTGCAAATTTAGCAGCGACCCTTGCGGCAGCGCGATGACAGGCGTGCGGATGGTGGAGTAGTTGTTGTATTCCGAGGTGACGGTGGGGACGATGAGATTGTTCGCGTCGTTGCCGCCCGCGAGAAAAATGCAGACGAGCGCCTTGTAGTCGCTGACATTCGATTGCGCGACGGCGGCGTTCATGTAGCGCAAGTCGCGGATGGCCGCGCTCATGGCCACCGTGCCAACGGCGGCGCAGGCGGCGCGCCGGATGAACTCGCGCCGGGAGTAGGCTTGGAAATCTTTCTCGTTCATAATTTTTTTGAGGAGTGATGCGTGATGCGTGACGGAGTTCAGTGGGACACGAATTTTAATTTCTTATCACGCATCACTAGTCAGTTTCATTTTCATCGTTGAATCGTGAAATCCGGCGACGCGGTGATGAGGTGAACCACGGCGCGGACGCGGTCGCGGACTTGCACTGGCGTGGGTGGCGAACTGTAGGGGAGGTTCGCCGTGTTTGTGACATAGTTGATGATGGCGGTCTTGGCGGTGGCGGACAACTGGCCGGCGAGCAGGAGCGAATTCAAATTATCCACGAGCGCGGGGATGCCGGCGGCGCTGGCGTTGTTGGTGTTCTGCCACGCGCCGAGATCCATCACGATGTCGCCGTCGCCGGTGGTGAAACTGCACAGGCCGTTGGTGTTGGCGCTATTTGCGTTACCGCTGCTGTTGGTCAGCACGCCGCTGGCGAGAAAATTCATCTGCAACGCCACGCCGGTGTCGGACGTCAGCTGAAATTCCGGCGTGTTTAGACCGGCTGCGGATAAGGCTCCCGGGAATGAATAGTCGGGGAAAAAGAAATTGAACACAGTGTTCGCGCTCAACGGCGACTGCGCGAGATTGACGGTCGCGCCACTGTCGGTATTGCCGAGCGCCCAAGTGCTCCAGCGAACGGTGGCGTTGCCGTTACGGTTGAGCGGCGGCGCGCCGAGCGGATAGAAGTTGAAGCTGCTCTGCGTCTGGCCGGTGGAGTTCGTGGAGCGAATGACAAAACGAAACGCATCGGGAATGCCGACGACTTGATACTGGCCAGCGGGCAGGAAGCGTGAATTCGCCGGCACATAAATCGTCTGGTTGGTCACCAGCGCGTGCGGCCCGGCGCAACTCACGGTCACGTTGGTGGTGGTCTGCGAGAAGCCGCTCGCGGAAATTTTCGGCAGCAGCACGTTGCCCGAACGCGTGGCGAAATCCGGCGTGGAAACGGTGAACACGGTCGTGGAATTCGTGGTCACCACCAGATACAACCCGCTGGACGCGCCGCCAGTGGTGAATTGCAGATACACCGCGTTGCCCGGCACGAGGCCGTGGCTGCTGATGCTGACGGTGATGACGTTGGTGTTCTGCGAATACGTTCCGCTGGCCAGATTCGGCACGCTGACGCTGAACGTGTTCGAGTTGATGAAGGTGGCGGTATAATTTTGATCCGGCGGCGCTGGGTCGCCGGACAAATCGGCAAAGCTCAACGCCACGATGTCGCCGTTGTTGAGGCGGTGCGGCGCGGGCAGGGTGAGGTAATTCGTTTGCGTGCCGGTTTCGCTGTAAGTGCCGCTCTGGCTGGCGGGGCCGGGGAAAGCCCGCGCCATCGCCGTTACGCGCAGCAGCGGCTCGCGCTGTTTGCCGAACGCCGGATCGGTGATCAACGCCGAACTCCGTGCCTCGTAGTCGAGCAGAATGGCTTTCACCACCGTCGCCATATCGCCACGCACACCGCTGCCATTGTCATTGAATTTTTGCACAACGCGGTAAAGGTAGCCACGGCTGGGATTGCTGGTGACGAGCCGTTGAATCAACTGGCGGCAGATGAACGGCCCCACGTTCGGATGGTTGTAAATCGAGTCGAGCGCCTGCTCCAAATCCTGCAAGCCGTAGTTGTCGTAGTTCGTCGTCAGATAATTTGTCTGCGCGCCCCAGCCCGGCGGCAGCACGACATTGTTGAGCAGGAGCTTGGCATCGAGGTCATGATGCAACGGGTAGAGGGTCATCTGATTGGTGTAATTCACCGTCGGGCTGAAGGTGTTCGTCGGCAGTCGTCCGTTTGCGCCGTTGGTCAGGAAATAATTCCAGCCGGTGAACGTCTGCGCGAATCCATTGATAACATTCTGGTCGTAGGTCGGCACGAGGTTGCCGGCTGAATTCAAGACGAGCGAACCATCCGGCCACTGGCGGTTGAGCCCGATGGAAAACAACTGGTTGATCTCGCGCGCATAATTTTCGTTCGCGTGCGTGCCGGTCACGAGGTTGCCCTTGTCGTTGGCCTGCATATTCAGATAGATGCCCATCGCCGGCGAAAGCGTGACGGACTTCAGCAGCGTGCGGAAATTTCCGAACGCATTATCCACCAGCACATCGTAGTAGTAAGCAAGCGCGTCGGAGTGGTCCTGCAACGAGCCGCTTTCGGAGGCGACCAGAATTTCGCTCAACGCGAACGCCACGCGCTGCCGCAACTGGTCGGGCGCGGTCACCGCATTCTGCCACCACGAGCCAAACCAGATGGTGCTGGCCATTGGATTCGACGGATCCGCGCTCTTGTTCGTCCGCACGATGCCGAGGTGATGCGTGGCCGGCAACACGAGTTGCGCGCCAATCCAGTTGGAGTAGCCAAGTGAATTCACGTTGGCAATTTCCGCGAGGCTCGCGCCATAGGTTGCCTGCGTGAGAAAGCGTGACGCACCATTCGTCGTGCCGGAGTCATCGGTCCAAACGGGCGGGGCAGGGGGCGCGGTGAAAGTTTGCGCGCCGCTCGCCAGCGTGAAATGCCCGCCGATTTCACCAGCCGGAAACGCGGGCGTCTGGATGACGATGGAACCTTTACCCTCGATGATTGCCTCCTGAATGTCCGCCACCGTCATCGTGCCGGACGCGACAATCGGCCAGAGATAACTGCCATCAGCTTGCGGCGTGGCGGCGGCGATGTCATACACGAGCGTCGTCGGGCTGGCCAGATACGGGTCGGTGTAAATGTGGTCAACGTGCGCGCCGGGAATTCCCGTCACAGAATAATTCAACACCGCCGTCGCGCCGTTCGCCGCCACGCGCAACGTCGCCGAGCCGACCGCCGAACTGCTCGCGCCGGGCAGCGCGAGCAAGTTCGCCGTGTAAAGTGTGCCGGGAATCGTCACCGCCAGCGGCGTGAAATAGCGTGCGAGCAAATAGCTTGGCGTGATGCCCGCCGGAACCGTGTTCGTGCCGAACGGGTCTGGCAGCCAGCCGACGGCCCAGTTGTCATTCGTGCCCACGCCCGCCTTGTGCAAAACTTCGAGGTAATACTTTTGCCCCGCCACGAGCGTGAGCCAGCCGGACTGCTGCTCGCTCTGCAAATTCCACTGGCGCGGTGAAGTTCCGTTTTGTCCGCTCGCCGTCGGATTATTCGTCGGCATCACCCAACAGCGCAAAATTTTATTCGCCGGTTCGTTGTCGTCGGAAATCCAAAGCTGCGCGGAATCGCTACCCGCGATCCAGAAATAATAATTCGCCGTGGCGGGCGCGGTGAAATAGCCGCGCAATCGTTCGCCGTAGTTGTCGCCGTAGTTCGTGATGCCTTCCAATCCGCCGTAGCCGCCGGAAATGTTTGGCGTGGTGTCCACCGGAATGTCCGCGATGTTCACGCCGGAAACATTTGTCCATACCTCGCGCGACAACGCGCTGCCGGTGTCGAAGATGACAACGTTCACCACCGACGCGCTGACGCCAATGGCGTTGCTGGCCGTGAGCGGCACTTGAAAATTTCCCGCGAGCAACGGCGTGCCGCTCATGAGGCCGTTCGTAGGATTGAAGCCGATTCCCGGCGGCAAATTCGTGGCGCTAAAACGCAACGGCGTGTTGGCTGCCGTGACGGTGAAGCTGAACTGCTGGCCGACAAACCCCACCGCCGTCAGCGAACTCGTGATGGTGGGCGGCGCGTTGGAACCGCCGCCAAAACTATTCGTCGCAAACATCCGGCTCGTCGGGATGAGTTGCTTGGACTGGTTCGGGCTAAACCAATACAGATGCACCTGACCCGCGCCGCTGTTTTGCAGGTAGTCGAGTTTGAGGTTGTAGCGCACACCGCCTTGCAGCGTGATGCTGTTCGTCCAGTCCGTCGTGCTTTGCGAAACCCATTTGTCAATCAGCAGCACGTCGTTCACCCACAGTTTCACGCCGTCATCCGAGCGCACGTCAAAATAATACGTCTCCGAATACTGCGGCTCGATCTGTCCCGTCCAGCGCGCGGTGTAAAGGCTGTTGCTCAAGTTGGGCGAAGAACCGTTCGTCCAAGTGTAATCAATCACCGGGTCTATGCGGGACAGGAAAAGATTCGTGAGCTGGAAATTATTTGCGTTCGTATAAGTCGTGCTGGAGTTCGTGAAAAATTGCGCGAACAAACCCGTGCCGTTCACCGTGGGCGACGGGTAAATCACCACGCTCGCATTGCTCGCCGTGCCGACGGAATACTTTGAGCCGGAGCCGAGCCGCACTTGCGCGATGACGGACGATTGCAGATTCGTGTTTGCCAGCGGCGTGACGGTGAGTGTTTTAGAACTCGTTCCAGCGGGCAAGGTGATTGAGCGCGCCATCGCGACGTGATCCAAACCTTCCGTGGCGTAACCCACGCCCGGCCCGCCGAGCGTGAAATTTACCGTGAGCGAATTCAGCGCGAAGCCGCCGCGCGCGAAAGTGAAAGTGCCAAGATCAGTAGCGGACTGTCCGGCATCCGGTTCCACGGTCGTCGGGTCGGTGGCGGTGATGGTGATGACATTTTGCTGCGCCAGCTGGTTGGTGACGAACGCCCAGTCGAGCATCGCATTGCCGTTGCCATCGAGCGTGGCATTGCTCAAGGCATTGCTGGGATTGAGGCCGAGCTTATATTCCTCCCAATCATTCACTCCGTCGCCGTCCGAATCCACATCGGAGATTGCGACGCGATAAAACTTCATCGCGAAACTCGGCGGCGCGGGAAAATTAAAATTCGTTCCCGCCGTCACCAGCACGCTCGTCTCTGTGAGCCAGTTCGTCGCGCCCAGGTTCGTGATGCTTTGGAGCTGGTATAATTTTCCGAGCAAGCCGGACAGATTCACACCGCCGTTCGTTCCGGTGGTGCTCATCAGGGAAATTTTTGCGACGGACACCGCGCTGTAAGGACTCGTGCCCGCTGTCGCTTCGTTGAGATTTGAAATGCCGTCGCCATCGGAATCCACGGCTGGACTCACGCCGTTCGTGCCGTAGATGGTTTCCCAGACATCGCTCATGCCGTTCGCATTCAGATCCACGCGCTGGGCGTGCGTGCCGATGGCGGCGAGCAGAAGCAAAGTGACGGCGGTAAGGCACGAAATAGCGGCGGAAAACTTCAGGCTCATGGTGTGGCGTGGCGGCATTGGCTGGACGTGCTTACCGTGCATTTGGTCGTGGTGAAAGTCAAGCGGGAGAAAGAAATCTAGCGGGATTGTGTCGGTGACAAACTTTTAGCTGGTAGGGATGCCGCGCTGCGGTGTCCCCGCTGGCACAGTCCTCATTTTAGCCAGCGAAATTTCCGAACCGCCCGCCCAAAAACGTCGAAGCGCGGGCGAGGACGGCGCAGCGCGCCATCCCTACCAGCCTGCTTTCAACTTTGTTTCCCAGCACGCTTCTGCTATTCAAACGGCGTGGGAAATAATTTTAGATTGGGCGTCCTCGGCTCCGGCAAAGGTTCAAACTTCGTCGCGATTGCCGACGCGATTGCGGTGGGTAAAATCCCGGCGGAAGTCGGTGTCGTGTTGAGCGATGTCGAATCGGCAGGAATTCTCACGCACGCACGCGAGCGGAAAATCCCCGCGCAATTCATCCCGCCGGGAAAATTTCGCACCAAACTGGATGAAGACGCCGAACGCGCTTTCGTCGCCACGTTGCAGGCCGCGAAGGTGGATTTGATCGTCCTCGCCGGTTTTATGCGCGTGTTGAAAGGGGATTTCCTCCGCGCGTTTGAAGGCCGCATCGTGAACGTCCATCCGTCGCTCCTGCCGTCGTTTCCTGGACTCGAAGCGTGGAAGCAGGCGCTCGACCACGGCGTGAAGGTCGCCGGCTGCACCGTGCATTTCGTGGATGCGGGCGTGGACTCCGGCGCGATCATCGGCCAGCAAGCCGTGCCGGTCTTGGACAACGACACGGCGGAAACCTTGCACGAGCGCATCCACGCCGCCGAGCACGCGCTCTATCCGCAATGCGTCGCCGCCATCGCGCGCAAAGAAATTTCCGTGGCTGCTAGAAAAGTGATCTGGAAAAAATGAATGCTAGGACAATCAAGTTTACGGTCATGCTGGTGGTGGCGTGTTCGGCGGTTGGCTTGATTGTCAAAAACATCACCGTTTTGAAACGGGAGGATATTTATCCCGCGCCAGATTTTAATGCTTTACGCGTTATGGTCGTTCCATCAAAAACACAGGTTCGTGTAGGAGAAAAATTTGAACTTGAGTTGCGCGTTGAGAATATTTCCCAGGAAAACCAAGCAGTTGCTGCATGGACTTGCAGTTGGGAATTCGGTTGGCAATGTAGTGACAAAAGAATCTTTTCTGCCAGCCCCATGAGTTGCAATTCTAATTTCCCACATTCAGTCATCATTTCTTCAGGTGAGGCTTACACAAATACATTTCTAGCCATTGTTAAGGATGCTGCTGCTCTTGGTAAAATTTCTTTTCGTATGGGTTTTGGCTCGTTCAAAGACTTCTTGAATAGCAAAGATCAAGTCCGCGCTGAATACTACCAGCCAATCTGGAGCGAGCCGGTCACCATTGAAGTTATTCCATGAATTCGACAAGCGACAATTTATCTGGTTGTGACGCAACTCTTGCGCGAAGAACCGCAAAAAAGAGTTGGCCTCGCCGCGCCGGAACTGGACAATTATCCCCGTCACGCGTGTAAAACAGAATTTATAAAAATAATCGCCACCGAGACACAGAGCACACAGAGGGTTTGAAGTATTTTCACTCTGCGTTCTCTGTGACTCTGTGGCAAAAATAAAATGAGCAAGAAACTGAAATTCGGTCTGCCCAAGGGCAGTTTGCAGGAAGCCGCCATCCAGAAGCTGGCCAAGGCGGGCTACAACATCACCGTCAGCAGCCGCTCCTACGTCCCTTACGTGGACGACGAAGAGCTCGACATCCGCATGTTCCGCGCGCAGGAGATTTCCCGCTACGTCGAGCACGGCTATCTCGACTGCGGCATCACCGGCCACGACTGGGTCATCGAGAACGGCTCCAAAGTTCACGAGGTCGGCGAATTTCTTTTCAGCAAAGTCTCCCGTCGCCCCGCGCGCTGGGTGTTGTGCGTCCCTGAAAATTCTTCCGTGAAATCCGTGAAAGATTTGCAGGGCAAACGCATCGCCACCGAAGTCGTCAACCTCACCAAACGCTACCTCAAGAAGAACGGCGTCAAGGCCGAAGTAGAATTCTCCTGGGGCGCGACCGAGACCAAGGCGCACGAATTGGTGGACGCCATCGTGGACGTCACCGAGACCGGTTCCTCGCTGCGCGCGAACAAGCTGCGCATCGTGGACGAACTGCTCGTTTCCACCCCGCGCCTGATCGCGAATCTGGACGCGTGGAAAAATCCGTGGAAGCGCCGGAAGATCGAGACCATGGCGTTGCTCCTTAAAGGCGCGCTGGACGCCGAGGCCCTTGTTGGCCTGAAGATGAACATCGCCGAGAAGAACCTCGCCAAGTTGCTGCGGGATCTGCCCGCGCTGCGCAATCCCACCATCGCCAACCTGTCCCTCAAAGGCTGGGTCGCCGTGGAGACCATCATTGACGAGAAGATCGTTCGCGAACTCATCCCGCAGCTCAAAGCCGCCGGAGCCGAAGGCATCATCGAGTATCCGCTGAACAAAGTGGTGTATTGAACGAAATCAATTCAAAGCCGCCGGCAAAATTATTTGTCGGCGGCTTTTTTGTGGCGCTGGCCGGAAATCTGAAATGAATCCCTCCCGTGAAATATTGTTTCCTGCACGCGACTACGACCTCGCCGCTACGCTGGATTCCGGTCAGGCATTTCGCTGGCAGCGCGACGGTGATGCGTGGCAAGGCGTGCTAGGAAAACATTTTCTCCGGCTCACGCAAACGCCAGACGGCATCTACGCGCAAGCCGCCGCGCCCGTCACTAACTGGAATTTCCTCCACGAATTTTTGCAGAGCGATGTCAATCTCACCGCCATCCTGAAAACATTTCCCGATGACGAACCGATGCGTGCCGCCGTTGCTGCGTGTCGCGGACTGCGGTTGCTCCGGCAAGATGCGTGGGAATGTCTCGCCTCATTCATCCTCTCCTCGACGAAACAGATTGTCCAAATCCGTCAGATTGTCGGGCTGTTGTGCGAGCGGTTTGGCGAACCTGTGCTGGTAGGGCGGGCAGTCCTCGGCCCCCCGCCGATTGCTAACAAGGACGCGCTGGTTTACCACGACAGCGCGCAGAGGACTGCCCGCTCTACCTCGACCTTCACCTTCCCAAACCCGCAACGCCTCGCCGCCTGCTCGGAAAAAGAGTTGCGCGATTGCAAGATGGGTTTCCGCGCGCCGAGCCTGCTCGCGGCCGCACAACGGATTGCCGCTGGCGATTTTGATTTAGAAAAAATCCGCACGCTCGACTACGCCGCCGCCCGCGCCGAACTGATGACGTTGCGCGGTGTGGGCGGGAAGATTGCCGACTGCGTGCTGTTGTTCGGCTACGGTTTTGATTCCGCGTTTCCGGTGGACGTGTGGATTGAACGCGCCTTACAGGAACTTTATTTTCCCCGCCGCCGCGCCAGTGAGAAACGACTCCGCAAATTCGCCGCCACCCATTTCGGCCCGCGCGCCGGCTACGCGCAGCAGTATTTATTTCACTACATGAGGACGAAAATTTAGTGTGCGCCCGGCGACAGCATCAGCGTTGATTTTTACCCAGCACCAACGGCCCAACCCAGCGCGTGTTGTATTTTCCAATCCACGCCGTGTTGGTCGTCGTCACGTCAGCCAGCGAATCATAAGCCTGATCGTCCATGCCGCGAAACGGCAGCGGCTCCACGCGCCAGCCTTGGCCAACATGAAAATCCGCGTCTTTGTCCCAGCCCACGACGTGCAGAAAAAAATCGCGCACAAAACCGGCGGGCTTCGGTGGCAATTTGCCGGCGGGAAATGACAATGCCAATTCGTCGCCACCGTTGAGCAGCGCAAGTGAGTCGTCGCTTTTGGAAACCAATCCATTCACCTCGCCGTAGCGCGTGCACCAGCCGGACGGCGTGCGACGCCACGGCGGACCATCGTGAACCTTCGCGTAGTCGGGTGTGAGCGGCAGGCTCGCGGGCAAGTTTTGAAACTCACTAAAACCACGCCAATGCAAGTCGGTGCGGGCCGATGTGAATTGAAAAGTTTTGTTCGCGGCGGTAGAAATTTTTTCGCAGAGTGCGGCGGAGCCCCAATGAATTTCAAACGCGGTCGTTAGCCGCAGTTGCCTCGCTCCGATGGGTAATTTATTTTCCAAATCAACCAGAATGGTTTTAGTTTTGCCGCACGGCGCGCCGACATCCACGTCTACTTTTTTCCACGAGCCATCGGGCAATTGCGCTTCCAAAGTTGGAAATGGAAACGGCAGATTCGCATCCAGCGACGCGCCGATGTTCGCCATGCCGCCGCCAAAACGCAGCCAGCCGTTCAGCGCGAGCACCAGCGGGCGATTCGCCGGCAGCTCGCCGAAGTCCATCGTCACACAAAACGGCTCGGCCAGTCCACGCAACTGTGCTTCGCGCAATTGCACGGGCGAAACCATTTGTTGATCTGTGTTGGCAAGCGCGGCTGTCACATCTAAACCATCGTTGCGAACCGCTTTTTTCAGCGTGGCCAGCGGACGCAGCGTCCAGAGTTCGTGCGGCGGAAATGGTTTTCCCGGATGTAATTTGCTCGTCGGCAAAACGAGCGTGCCGACGGGATGATCCACCGCGACAAGCGAGGCCTCGTCGAGATACAGCACTTCGCGCAATTCCTCAGTGAGGCGAATTTCGTAATTTCCCGCGCGCGGCAAAAAGTTTTCTTCGCCACCGAGCGCGAGAAATTCCTCCGGGTCGGCTTCGATGTAATGCGACTTGGCGACAGGCAATCCGAGCGGCGCCGCGCCGAGAATGTCCGTGAGAAACTTGAATTCGTGCCCATCCCAAACGTAAAGATACGGACACGAACCCGACGGCAAAGTCAGTTCATCGAGCGTCAGCAAATTCTTTTGCACCGGCACGTCCACCAGCGAACTGGCAAGATCAAACCAGCGCACCTTGAGCGCATCAAGCTTGTCGTGTTTGCCGACGCCGATCTCCAACGGAGCTTGATGCAGCGTGCGGATCGTCCGCCAGTTGCCCGCCGTCGCCTCGACGCGACAGCCGAGCGCGCTGGCGTTCGAGCGATTGCCGACGAGATGAAGTTTTAATTGCTGATTCGCGTTGCCGCCGTCGTTGCGCCAAAACTGCAAACCGCTCGGCGTGCTGAAAATAAAATCCGTGTCACCATCCGCATCAAAATCCGCCGCGAAGATTGAATCCACCGACGAAATTTTATCCAAGCCCAGCGCCGCCGTGACATCGGTGAATCCAGCAGAACCCAGATTACGCCAAACGCGCAGACCGTTGCCGTAAGCAATCAAATCAAGCCAACCGTCGTTGTCGTAGTCCGTCAGCAAAAGTCCTTTCGCCTGCAATCCGTTCAACGGCAGGCTCAACTTCGGTTTGTTCCCCGCGAAAATAATTTCCAGATTTTTTTTGCCCGCCACGATGAGATCAGCGCGCAGATCGTTGTCGAGGTCGCCCGTCGCGAGAACATTTCCGGCCGGCCAGTTGTTGGTTGCGGCGTTGGGTAAAAAATTTCCTGCGCGCTGCTTCGGAAAAAAGCTCGGCGATTTTCCCGTCTGCGTCACAAAAATTCC
>JBEEMY010000006.1:0-15315 GCA_041192415.1 Verrucomicrobiota bacterium
CTCGTGGAATTTCCCCGCGAGGGCGTCTACTCCGTCGGCTTTCTCACCAGCGACGACAACGCTGAAGCCAATCTCAAGACGGGCGAAAAACTCGTCAGCATTTTTATTCCCACCACGCCAAATCCGACCTCCGGCTTCCTCGTGCTCGTGCCGGCGGACAAAGTCACCAAGCTCGACATGAGCGTATCTGAAGGCGTGAAATACATCGTCAGCCTCGGCGCAATCGCGCCGGAACTGCCGGGCGTAAAAAAATGATCGAGTCTGCCCACGGAATCATTTTGCGGACACGTCCACTCACTGAAACCAGCCTCATCGTCAACTGGCTGACACCGGATTTGGGGCGCGTGGCAACCGTCGCGAAAGGTGCGCGCCGCTCCAAGTCGCCGTTCGCGGGAAAACTGGATTTATTTTACACCGCTGATTTTTCATTCAGCCGCAGTCGCAGTTCTGAACTGCACAATCTCCGTGAAGTGAAATTGCACGAGACCCACGGCGTCATCCGTCAGGACATGGCCAAGCTGCAACAGGCTGCCTACGCCACCGCCTTCATCGAGCAGGCCACGGAAACCGAATCGCCCGTGCCGGAAATTTTCCAACTGGTGCGCGGCTTCCTCGCCCTGCTCTGCCAACAACCACCACAGCCGCAAAACATCTTCGCGCTCGAATTAAAACTGCTGCGCGAACTGGGGCAGGAACCAGACCTGACGGAAACACGACTCACGCCCGGCGCAAAAAAAATTGTCCGGACGCTGGTGGATAGCGACTGGGCAAATGGCTCGCGGCTGAAATTATCAAGCGCCCAGACGGACGAGCTTCGCCAATGGCTGCACGGCTTCCTGATTTTTCATCTCGGCAAACTGCCGCGCGGTCGCGCGATGGCTTTGGCGGTTTGAGGTGGGTCAAGTTGACCTGACCGGCGCAGGGGCACTTTGAAGCAAAGTAGTTGTCCAGCACGCGACAAACGCCACCTCTCCGGTTACCACCGCGCGCCGCGCACCGCGAAGAAAATTGTCACGCCGGCGATAACCGCGTCCACCACCACTGCCGACCACAACCCTACACCCGCCGAACCGACGGCGAACACCACCAGCGCGCCCAGCCACACGCAGAGCGGATGATAATCCGGTGCGCTGGAACTGCCGGGCTGTTTGCGGATCAGAAAAGGCGTGATGAAAAACATCGCGAACAACGTGACGCAGCCCCAGCCAAAAAAATTCAAGAGCGGTGCGCCGTGCCAATTCAACGCCAGCTTCGTCGGCTGCCAGAGCCAAAGATGTTTGACGTGCCAGGCGAACGGTTCCAGCGCGACATCAAACGCCACCGCCAGCACCGTTGTCAGCGCAATGAGCCAGTAGCCGTAAATTTTCACCTTGCGCCACGGACGCAAAACCAATCGCCCCACGCCACGCGCCGTGAAAATTACCGTGACCCAGATCAGCGGAACCGTCCACGGCAGCGCGCCGAAAAGTTTTCCACCCGCTGATGAATTGAAAACAACCGGGCCAAGTGGGATGTAAGTTTGCGCGCTAAATGCGTGCGCCAATCCGCCGATGCCCGCCGTGATGAGCGCGGCGGGCAATACGTTTTGCAGTGGCAGTTGCCGGTTGAGCGCAGCGATACTAACGGCGACCGCAAGCATCAGGAACGCGGCATCCAGCCATGGAAGCCAGTTTGGCGCGCAGAGTTCCAAGCTGAAGGCCACGCCCAGCAGAGCGTTCAGCGTCCAGAAAAAATAGCGGCGGAGATTTTCAGGCAGTGACATCGGATTGGCGCACAGTGTAGGCAAACTGGGAGGACGACAAACACGAAAAAGTTTCAGTCGGCGCGTGAATTTTAATTGCCTTGAGCGCGGCCATCGGTTTTGCTTCGCTCATTGCATGAATCTGGAAGAAATTGGAACCTTGGTAAAACGCTGCGCCGAGCAGATGAACTCCCGCTACGGCAGTCCCGTGTTCGACGAGTGGGTCATCGTCTCGCTCATTGAAAACCGCGCGAAGGTGCTGGCCTACACCGGGCCGCGCAACGATGACTTCCTGAAAAATTTCGCACGCGACCTCGGCTCGCTCCGCACGGCGCTTACCGGCGGCGACTACGGCATCGGCGATTTTGAATTCTCCCGCCACGGAACCGGCACGGGTTACGAGGGCTTTCTAGTCGTGGGCATCGGCCTCTTTCTCATCTGCAATAACACGAGTGACAGCATGGACAGTATTACCAAAAATCCGCGCTGGCTCGGCGCGCAAGTTCCCTTCGCCGAACTCGCGGACAAGGTGCGCCAAACGCCGCTGGCCGTGGCGTGGGATACGCGGATTTTTCAGAAGCCGACGGCGTGATGCGGGATGCGTGAATTATACAGTCGCTTTTTTTCACGCATCACGCATCACGTTTCAGTTCAGCAGTCCCTTCCACAGAAAATACCCATACGCCCCGACGAGTGCGAAGCCGGCGATGCGCGGAAGTCTGCCTAAAATTGAAACGCAGAACAGGTGCACGAACGTTGCGCCGAACAGGATGAACATTCCCGTCTGGAAAAATGCCGGCACAGGCATCGTGTGGTAGAGCGCAAAAATTCCCACGCACAGCGGAATGGAGACGTGCGCATCGCCGACTTGCGAGGCATAGACGACTTCCGGTTGTTTGCGCAAACCGTAGTAAATCGCGAGCAGGGCGTTCGGCAGCACCATCAGCCAGCCGCTCAACCAACCAAGATGTTGCTCGCTGATAAAACCGGTATGGATGTGCCCGATCCAATGCACCAGCCAGCCCGTGCTGACGTAAATGCCATACGCGCCAACCGCCAGCAACCCCATGTCCACCGGAAACATCCAGCCCAGCGGCGAACGTCCCTGCCGCGCGCTTTGCTTGAGCACTTCAAAAACATGGAAGCATTGCCAGAATAAAAACAATCCCACTAGCACCATGCCTTCGTTGAAAGTAATTCGCCCATCGCGACCCAACGCCCAGACGGCGCCGGTGAAGAACACAACTGCCAGCATCGTCATCAAGAGCGAGAGCCGGTCCACGTGTTGCGCGCTGCCACCTCGCAACTCGCTCTTGGATTTTTTCCCATCCGCCGATTTTTGCGGAACCACGTTCATGCCCCAAAGAATCGCGGGCAAGCCCAGCACGAGCGTCATGTTCGTGACGTTGTTGACAAGCGAATTCGTCATCACGTCCTCACCGTTGCCGCCGTGACGACCGAGGATGAAGGCGAAGATTAAATTTCCCATGCCGGAGCAGTAAGGCATCACGAGCGTGCCCAGCACTGTGCCCTCGAAGCCCGCCGCGCTCATCGCCTCCAGCCGCCAGATCATCAGCAATGAGGCCACGATGAACACGCCCACGAACAGCCACGGCGCCCACGCACCGTTGCCTTCGATCCACTGGATAAACGGATTCAACACGCGCGGGATTCTAATGAAAATAATTTGGCGGGCGATGAAGAAGTTGCCGCGCGGGAAACTATTTCACCGCGCCACCTGACGAATTCCCGGCCAGTCGCTCGCCGGTTTATTTTTCGGTGATGATGGTGTCGCTGTGTTCGTAGCCGGGCGCGCAGCAACACAGCAGCCGCAACACTTCTTGGCCGGTGTTCCAAATTTTGTGTTTCAAGCCGGGCGGAATGGCGATGGCGTCGCCCACTTTCACGTCGCGCGTTTCGTTTTCAATCCGCATTTTACCCGTGCCGTGCGTGATGAAATAAATCTCCTCGCACTGGGGATGGTAATGTTCCAGCGTCGCGCCGCCGACGGGAACGCGCGCCTCGGCGAGGCTTTGATTGCGGATGGCGGAATTGCGGTGCGCGAGCAGCTCGCGGATTTCCGAGCTGTCCACAGTGGTGAAGGCAGGAACTTCGTTCAGGTTTTTGATGTCCATAGTCCGTTTGATTTTTTAACCGCTAATCCGCGCTTATCATCGCTAATCTGAACGCGGCTTTCGCAAACATTTTTTATCAGCGCTGATTAGCGGTTAAAGGATTTTTTTCCGGTTTTCAAAAACTTTCCGGCAGTTTGAAAACTTTCGCCCAATCCACTTGGCCGAGCAGCACGCCGGCGACAATCAAGGCCAGTGCCAGACAAAACGTCGGCGTGATCGGTTCGCCTAAAGTGAAATGCACCCAGAGCGTGGTGGTCAGCGGAATCAGATTGTTGAACAGCAGCACGCGGCTGGTCTGCCAGTGGCGCAGCGCCGTATTCCAAAACGCATACGGCACGACGCTGCCGAGCAGGATGCAGAACGTCTGCACGCCGAGATGCTGCGCGTCCACCGCGATACCGCGCGTGGCTTCATACAACGCGAACGGCAGCAGCGTCACGCCCGCCATCCACATCGCGTTGGCGGCGACTTCAAGACCGTTGATGTTGGCGGCGAGGATGCGGCTTTGATGGCTGAAGTTCGCCCAGAGAAAACTCGCGAGCAGGCCGAGCAGTTCGCCCGTCAGGCTGGAATGACCTGATTTCAAGACGGGCCAAAACAACACCACCACGCCGGACAATGCCAGCAGCGCCGCGCCGTAACGCCGCGCGCTCGCCCAACTGCGTTGCGGCCGCTCCTCCCAAAGCAACGCCCACACCGGCGAGGCACCCAGATAAAGCGCGACGTGCGACGCAGGCGCGAGCTTGAACGCCCAGCAAAAGGTCACGACATACGCCGCGAGACTCAAGCCGCCGCGCAGCCAGAGCGAGCGGTATTGATTCCGCGTGAGCGACTCGAACTGGCCGAGCAAATTCGTGAAGCGCAACACCGCCAGCAAAATAAAGCCAGCCACCAAAAAGCGCGTGCCGCCGGTGAAAATCGGCGGCCACGTTCCGACGAGCCACTTGGTTCCAGCGTTGTTGCCGCCCCACAAAATCGTGGTGAGCAGCAGTCCGCCCGCAATGGCCGAGTTGTTTTTCTTTTCCGACACGCGCCGAAGTTAATTCAAAGCACCGCCGTTGCGAATGAAATTTTGAAGCCGAGAATATTTTTCAAGTCACACCACGCTTCCCTTGCGTCCCTTGAATGTCAGCTCCGCGATGCCCGACTTGTCGAGTTCGCCCAAGCTGAGTTGAATCATGCGGTCGTATTGTTTCTTGGTCGAGGCGGCGAGCGGGAGAGTGATCCCCTGCTCTTTCGCCAGCTTGAGAGCGATGCCGGAATCTTTCGCGGCGTGCGCGGCGGAGAAGAAACAAGCGTGATCGCGGTTCTGCATATCTTCGCCATCCGTTTGCAACACACCGGAACGCGCACCGGTTTGCGAAAAAACTTCGCGCAACATCGTGAGGTCGAGGCCCAGCGCGTGGCCGAGGCCGAGGCCTTCGGCGAGCGCAGCGGTGTTGGCGTTCATCACCATGTTGACGAGCGCCTTGACCTGCGCGGCTTTGCCGGACGTGCCGATGTAGCGCAGCGACGCACTCAATTTTTCCAGAATCGGACGGACTGCTTCAAATGTCTCCGCTTTGCCACCGCACATGAGATAGAGCGAGCCTTGCCGCGCCTGCGGGATGCTGGAGGCCATGCACGCTTCGAGCGACTGCGCGCCTTTAGCTAAACATTTCTGTTCCACCCAAACGTGGATCGCTGGCGAAACGGTAGCGCAGTTGATAAAAACTTTTCCTTTCGCGCGCGTTAGCAGGCCGCCGGTGAAAATCTTTTTCATCGCCGCGTCATCGCTGACGACGGTGATGATGACGTCGGACAACGCGGTGACGGCTTTCAATTCAGTCGCCGCCACGCAACCGAGTTCCTGCGCGAGCGACTGCGCGGTGGCAGCGTTCACGTCATACACGGCGGCGATGGGAAAGCCACATTCCTGCAAGCGCCGCGCCATGTTTGCGCCCATGCGTCCGACGCCGACGAATCCAATTTTTTGCGACATAAATTTTTTGGTGTAAAACTGCGCCGGAAAAATGGAACAAAGCGGACAGCATTTCAACGCAAAGTAATTTCACGTCACCAGAATTTTCAACCGGCGTGAATTGAAAACCAGCGCGACGCGGTGGAAAATCAAGCCGTCACCAAAGCCATGCCGTTAAAGTCATCCATCGCGCCCCTGCCCGTCCGCGTTGCTGGAATTTTTCTCGCCATATTCCTGTTGCTGCCGGCCGCCGGTTTTTCCGCGACATGGTTCGTGGCGACGAACGGCCTCGATGCCAACAGCGGCGCGAGCAACAACCCCTTCGCCACCATCATGCGCGCACAGACAGCGGCGAGTTCCGGCGACACGGTCTGGCTGCGCGGCGGAACTTATTTTTTGAGCAACGCCAATCTCACCGCCACGAACAACCCGTGGGCCATCGTCAATACCATCACCAAAAGCGGCATCAGTTACCTCGCGTGGCCGGGCGAATTGCCAGTGTTTGATTTCAATAGCGTGAAGCCGGAAACCGGCGCGTCGAATCGCGTCACGGCGTTTCTGATCACGGCGAGCAGTTGCGTGTTCAAGGGTTTTGACGTGGTGGGTGTGCAGGTGACGATTGCCACGATTCACACGCAGTCGGAAAATTTCCGCGTGGCAGGCGGCAACTTCAACCGCTTCGAGCAACTGCGGATGCACGACGGCATGGCCAACGGCTGGTATCTCACTTCGGGCGCGAGCAATCTGGTGCTGAACTGCGATGCCTACAACAACCGCGGCCTCGACGGCGGCTCGCTCGGCAACACCGACGGCTTCGGCTGTCATCCCGGCTCTACGAGCGGCAAGGGAAATATTATTCGCGGCTGCCGGGCGTGGTTCAACAGCGACGACGGCTACGACTGCATCAACGCGTTCGCGGCGGTGACGTTCGATCATTGCTGGGCGTTCTACAACGGCTACTTCACGAATTTTTCCAGCAGCACCGGCGATGGCAACGGCGTGAAGGGCGGCGGCTACGGTGTTTCCGGCAGTTCGTTTCCCACGCCGATTCCACGTCACGTCATTGAGTTTTGCCTCGCGGTGCGGAATCGCGCGAACGGCATTTATGCCAACCATCATCTCGATGGCCAGACCTGGATCAACAACACCTCCTACCGCAACTCCGTGAACTACGACATGCTGTGCAGCACGAACAACAGCAGTTCCGCCGGCGACTGCCCAGGCTACAACCACATCATGAAAAACAACCTCGGCTACAAGGGTGGCACGGAGGTTAAAAATCTTGGGCCGGTCAACGACACGAACTTCAACTACTTCACGCTGCCCGTCACTATCGCGACAAATGATTTCATCACGCTCGATGAAAGTCTCCTCACCGCGCCGCGCCTGACGAACGGTGAATTGCCCTACCTCAATTTCGCGCGGCTCACGAACACTAGCGACTGTATCAACGTCGGGACGAATTGGGGATTTGCTTTTTACGGAGCCGCGCCGGACTTGGGCGCATTTGAATTCGGCCCCACCAACGCGCCGAACCCGACGATTGCGAAATCTGGGACGAACCTCGTCGTCACCGCGAGCGGCTGGGCAAACCAGACGAACTGGCTCCTAACCTCCACCAATCCCGCGCTCGCGGCGGCGCAATGGACGCGGCTTGCGACAAACTTCTCGGACTTGTCGGGCAACTGCGCGTTCACGAATGCAATTCAGTTGGGGAGTGCGGTGAAGTTTTATCGCATCGGCCTGCCGTGAAAAGCGGCAGAGGACTGCCGCACTCCAAGACGCTTCGCGCAGCACGATGGCAGCTGAAAACGCGCAGCGTCTTGGACTGCTCCAGCCCTCTGGAGCTTTTTTTAGCGCGACCCTAATTCGCCGACTGCAAAACGAACGGCGATCATTGCGGGAAGAAATTACATTGACCGCCGCGCATGGCGAATTAACTTCCGCGCATGAATCATTCACCCGGTTTCCTTAAACTCGTTGCCGATGCCCAGACGCGTGTCCGCGAAATCTCCATTGACCAGACCCGCGCGTGGCTCGCGCAAAATCCCAAGGTCGTGCTGCTGGATGTGCGCGAAGATTCCGAGTGGGAAGCCGGTCACGCGGCGGAAGCGGTGCATCTCGGCAAAGGCGTGCTGGAGCGCGATCTGGAAAAATTGTTCCCCGACGTGAACACGGAGATCATCATGTATTGCGGCGGCGGCTTCCGTTCCGCCCTCACTTGCGATGTGGCGCAGAAGCTGGGCTACCGCAGCGTCCACTCGCTCATTGGCGGTTACAAAGGACTGGTGGCAGCGGGCTGGCCGATGGAAAAATAATTGAACAGGAGGAAACGAAGGAAACGGAGCAACTGCGGTTGCTTCTGCTCCGTTCGCTCCGTTTCCTTCTGTTAAATTTCGTCAGTGTTTCTCTAACGCTGGTGAATTGCGGATGACGAGGCCGCTCACGGTATCCGCGAACACGGCTGCCTTCACCCCGTCGGCGACTTGCGGTTTGAAATTATCAATCTCCAAACCTTGCACGTCTGCGAAGACTGCGGCGGGACGCAGTTCGTTCGTCCTAAAATTCACATGGATGTTCGCCAATTCCAAATCGCGAACGTGGCGGGCGTAAATGCCGTAGGCGGGCAGCGTGCCGATCTTGCTCGGTTCAGGATAACCGGTGCCAAGTTCTGCCGGTTCAATGGCCGCGTCTTTAGCCGTGCCGCCACCGTTGCTGGTGAGCCGGATGTTTTCCAGCCGCACGCCTTCAATCGGTTGTTCCGGTAGGCCGTTGATCTGGATACCGCTCTGGGTCGCCACGCCGTCGGCGATGACGTTCGAGATTAAAATATTTCTCATGCGGCTCGGCTGCGTCACGTCGGGCGCGCGGTTGCGTTTGCCGGTGGTGATGTAAATGGCGTATTCCGGCACGTCGGTCATGGACAGATTGTTCACGGTAAGGTTTTCCAAAATGCCTCCGTCCACTTCCTCGATGGCCAGACCACGGCAACTGCGGAAGGTGCAATTCGCCACCGTGCAGTTGCGGAAACCGCCGCTGGATTCGGTGCCGAACTTGATGCGTCCGTGGCCGCGTCCGTGAGGCTTCATCGTGCCGTCGAGTAGCGTGCCTTCCAAAAAGCCGGAGACCTGGCAGTTGACGATGGCAAGATTCTCGGTGAGGCGCGGTTCGCCCAGCGCGAGCGTGCTCTTCGGACAGATGCCGTCGTCGAGCGGCGAATTCACGCGGCAGTTGGAGACGATGGTGTTGCGGCAACAGTCGAGGTCAATGCCGTCGCGGTTGGTATCAATCGTCACGCCATCAATGGTCAAGTTGTCACAGCCAGTCACGAGAATGGCGAAATGTCCGCCGTGAAAAATGGTGATGTCGCGGATGACCACGTTGCGGCAGAGCTTGAGGGCAATGGCTTTGTTGCCAATGCGAACAGGCGGAAGCGTGTTTGTGTTCGGCGTGCCGAAATGTTCAAAGCCGCACATCACGTCGAGAATTTTAGGATTCCGATCCAGCCCGCCGCCGTTGATGGTTCCGTGGCCGCTGATGAAAACATTCGTCAGGTTTTCGCCCCAGATGAGGCTGTTGTGAAAATAGCAATGCCCACCGTCCTGATACGCGCCGCTGGGAAACGGCTCGGTTTCATCGTAGGCATTCATATTTTGTGGCGCACCGAGAATGGTTGCGCCCACATCAATCAGCAACCGAATGTTGCTCTGCAAATGAATCGAGCCGCTCAAATAAGTTCCCGCCGTGAGCAACACCGTGCCGCCGCCGACTTTCGCAGCGGCATCAATCGCGCGGTCAATCGCGGGGCTGTCGAGATTCGTGCCATCGCCCACCGCGCCAAAGTCGCGGACGTTGAAAACATTTTGCGCCGGCTCGGCGGCGTGGAGGATTCCGGCGGCACACAGCAGGATCGAAAAATTTCCGGCGAGGATGAATAGTTTTTTCATATTTGAAATAGTTGGTTGCCAAACAATGACGGAACACCCCGGCGGCTGGCTACAAAATAAACTGGCGATGCCCGCGCGTGCTTTGGCTCGACAACCGACAGTGCGTGCGGCAAATTTTCCTGCGTCAGGGCCTGTGGAGTGTGGACTTACGAACCCCGCCAGGGCCGGAAGGCAGCAACGGTAGTTTGCTTTGCAATTGCCGCAGTCACCCTGACACTTTCCATTTTTGATTTGCGATTGCCGATTTACGATTGGGCTTCGCAGTTGCAATCTGCTCGTAAATCGTAAATCGTAATTCACAAATGTCTTATCAGGTCATCGCCCGCAAATACCGCCCACAGCGTTTCGCCGACGTCGTCGGGCAGGAACACGTCACGCAGACGCTCGCCAACGCCATCACGCAGAAGCGTATCGCGCACGCGTATCTTTTTTGCGGGCCGCGCGGCACGGGTAAGACGACCATCGCGCGCATTTTCGCCAAGGCGCTGAACTGCACCGGTGGACCGAAAGTGGATTTCGATGACAACGATTCGCGCGTGCAGGAAATCACCGAAGGCCGCGCGCTGGACGTGCTGGAAATTGACGGCGCGAGCAACAACGGCGTCGAACAAGTCCGCGAATTGCGCGAGACCTGCAAATACGCGCCCGCCAATTCGCCCTATAAAATCTACATCATTGACGAAGTTCATATGCTCTCCACAGCGGCGTTCAACGCGCTGCTGAAAACGTTGGAAGAGCCGCCCGCCCATGTGAAGTTCATGTTCGCGACGACCGACCCGGAAAAAGTTCTCCCGACAATTCTCTCGCGCTGCCAGCGTTTTGATTTGCGCCGGATTCCCACCAAGCTCATCACGCAGCACCTCGCGGAAATTGCCGGGAAAGAAAAAGTCACGATTGATGCCGCCGCCTTGCACGCCATCGCCCGCGGCGCCGACGGCGGAATGCGCGATGCGGAATCCACGCTGGATCAGCTCATCAGTTTTTGCGGCGACAAAATCGAGGAGCCGGATGTGCTCTCGATGTTCGGCCTCGCCGCGCAAGGGCAGATTCTAAAATTGAGCCGCGCCATTCTCGCCGGAGAAATTTCCACTGCGCTCTCGCAGCTTGATGAACTCGCGCGTGGCGGCAAAGACCTTGGCCGTTTGCTCGGCGACTTGCTGAACCACTTCCGCAACCTGCTGATTTACCAAGTCTCCAAAGGCGATTTGAATTTGCTCGAAGTTTCTGAAGCGGAAATCGCCGCGCTCAAGGAACAAGTTGGCCTCGCCAGCACGGATGCCTTCACGCGCGTCCTTGAAACGCTCGCCGATGCGGAACTGCGCCTGCGCGATGCCGCGTCCAAAAAAATTCTCATTGAAGTCACCCTGCTCCGCGCCATCGAAGCGCGCAACGCGCTGTCGCTCGAGGCCGTGTTGAAACAGTTGAATCAGTTGCGCGCCATCGTCGGTAGTGGCACAGGTGTCGCGCCGGTGATTGCCGCCACGCCACCGGAACGCCGAGCACCGTCTCGGCCAGAACCAGTGCCAGTCATTCACCAACGAGCCGAGCCGGTGCTCGGCGCTCCAACTGCACCCGCCGCTCTGCGCGAAACATCCGTTGCCGCCGCCGCGCCCGGTGATCTCGCGGGACTGTGGGCCAGCTTGATTGAAGCCGTCGGCAAAGTCAGTCCGTTCACGCGCGGCTATCTGGTTCAGGCGCATCCCGTGTCATTTGAAAAAACGGTTCTCGTTATCGGCTACGACCCGGAATTTGCCGACAGCCTTGGCCTCGTGGACAATTCGCGCAACCATACCTTGCTCGCCACCAAGCTGGCGGAACTCGGCCATCACGGCGCGATGATTAAATTCATCAAGGCCGAAGCCCCGGCGAATTGGGAACGCAAAGCCATCGCCGCCGCGCCCGCTCCTGCAGAACGCCGAGCACCGTCTCGGCCAGAACCAACTCCCGCCGCTGTTACTCAACGTGCCGAGACGGTGCTCGGCGCTCCGGCTGCGCCTGCCGAAAAGAAAACCGCGCCCGTTGCCTTCAACAAAGACGAGTTCAAGAACGACCCGCTCATCCAGAAAGCACTAGAGATTTTCAAAGGCACGATTGTCGAAGTCCGCGCTTAACAATCCAAAATCTAAAATCCCGAATCCAAAATCAATCCTATGTCACTCGGCAAACTCATGAAACAGGCTGCGAAAATGCAGCAGCAGATGGAACAGATTCAAGCCAGCCTCGCCACCCGCACGGTCGAGGCGACCAGCGGCGGCGGCGCGGTGAAGGTCGTCGCCAAATGCGATGGCACGCTCGCCTCCATCAAGATTGACCCGCAGGCGTTGAATCCGTCTGACGCGCAGCTCGTCGAGGACATGATTCTCACCGCCGCAAATCAGGCGCTCGCGCAAGCCAAAGAAATTTCCAACGCCGAAATGGGCAAGGCCACGGCGGGATTTAATCTGCCGGGATTGATGTAGGCGGAGTGCGGTAACGGAGCGTGGGGCTGTGACCCGCAGCAGCTTCGCCTGACAAACACGCGTTGGAAACTTTCAACATCCTTCCCGTTCAAAAATTGCTGCAGGTCACAGACCCGCGCTCCAGCCTCAATTCAGTTCCACAAACGGCGGCATCGGGCAGTCGAGTGTGTCGGCCACGGCCCGGAGCAATTCCGCCTCACTCTCCTGTAACACGCCATCCGCCCCGGCCACGCGTGCGCAGGCTTCGAGCAAATTCTTTTTGATGATGGGCACGGCCAGCGTCAGGCGATCCAAGGCGGCACTCACTTGTTCCACCCCACATTCAGCAGCGGGCAACAGCAGCAAACCAGTATCTCCCGACGCGCGGAGAAACGGTGCGCCGCTCGCAAACGCCCGCTGGATTTCCCCGCCATCTTCACTGCCGACATTCGCCAGCGCAGACAAAATCACCGCGCAATCTGGCACGAGCGGTTTGAGCGTATAAAACTGCACGGTAGAATTTCGCGCCCCGCCAAATTTTGGCGCGAGATGGCGCGTGACAATTTTTTGCAGGACAAACTCAAACAACCCCACCTGCTCATCGCTGCTGATCAGCCAGTCGAGCGTCTGCGAAAATTCATTGAACTGCTCCGCATCCAGTTGGCGCAGCCCACCGATAGCCAAATTCACCAGCGGCAAACGCGCGCGGGTGGCGGCTTGGGAAACTTCAGGAAACAGTCCGGCGGTTTTTTCCGCGACGGCTTGAGACACGCGTTCCGCCAGACCAGCAAGCTGCGTCGCGCGTTGCGTGGCGTCATCGCTCAAGAGCAGCGCGTAGATCAAGGCCATCGAATCGAGCGGTTCGCGCGCGGCGGACTTCAAATTTTCCGAGAACGATTCGCGCATCTGCTCGGCGTATTTCAAATGCAACGGCGTCGGGTTGCCGAGATTTGGCATGACGGAATTGGATTGAATGATTGGCGGCACAGCACCACCGCTAGCGACGAGAATAGCCGCGAGTTTCGGGTCAAAAAGTGGCGGGGATGATTTTGGTTTGGCGCGTTCAAACAGTTGCTCCACGCGTTCGTCTGGCAGGCTTTTGAAATTGCCGTCCCAGTTCGGATCAATCGCCTTGATGCGTTCCTCCAGTGGCGGATGCGTGGCGAGCGCGTCCATGAACGAACTCGTCATGGCGTTGCCGAAAAATAGATGGCTCGCATCCGAGGCGTTGGGCGAGGTGACTTCCGAACCGTAGCCGCCGAGCTTTTGCAGCGCTCCGGAAAGCCCACCGGGATTGCGCGTGAATTGCACCGATGAAGCGTCCGCCAAAAATTCGCGCTGGCGGCTGACGGCGGCTTGAATCAAGCGTCCAAAAAAAAGTCCAAGCGAACCGACGACCAGCAGCGCGATGCCGATGATGGGTAGCGGATTTTTGTCACGACCGTTGCCCCGCATCTGCAGCATGAAACGCCCGATGGTGGCGATGCAAAAAATTCCGAACAAAATTCCGATGAGCCGGAGGTTCAGTTTCATGTCGCCGTTCAGGATGTGGCTGAACTCGTGGCCGATGACGCCCTGCAATTCATCGCGCGATAGCTTGGTCATGCAACTGCGCGTGACGGCCACGGCGGCATCGCTCGTCGAGTGACCGGCGGCGAAGGCGTTGATGCCATCCTCGTCTTCCAAGACATAGACCTGCGGCATCGGCACGCCGGACGCGATGGACATTTCCTCGACGACATTGAGCAGCTTGCGTTCGTCCGGCTGGTTGGAATTGGGATTGAGCAGCCGTCCGCCAAGCGATTCCGCGACCGCGCTGCCGCCGGCGGAAAGCGCCATCGTTTTGTAGGCGCTACCAAAAGCAATCACCACGAGCGTGCCGAGCGCGACCACAGCAAACAATCCGGGATGCCACAGCGTGAACGCCGCTGGCGTTCCATAGTCGTAATGATGATGCGATTGCTTGAGGTTAAAATACGACAGGGCAAACAGCGCCACGCCGTAAATCATCAGGATGATGGACGCAACGGCGAGGGCGAAATAAACGACGAGCCGTTTCGTCTGGCGACGGGCGCGGTCTTGTTGGGCGAAGAAATCCATTTTGGGAGGGACGGCGTGTCGCCGTCCCAAAATAAATTCGGAAAATTAGGGACGGCGACACGCCGTCCCTCCCGCAAATTTCAGGAGAACGAAACCTTCGGCGCGACCTTCTCCTCCGGTTTATCAATCACGAACAATTCCGCCGCCGCGAAGTTGAACATCCCGGCGATGAGGTTGCTCGGAAACACTTCGCGGTCGGTGTTATAGCCCATCACGGAATCGTTGTAAGCCTGACGCGCGAAGGAGATTTTATTTTCCGTGGAGGTCAGTTCCTCGGTGAGCTGCATCATGTTCTGGTTCGCCTTGAGGTCGGGGTATTGTTCGCTCACGACCATCAAGCGACTCAACGCACCGCCCAAACCGGCTTCGGCAGAAGCGAGATTTTTCATCGCGCTGGCGTCGCCGGGATTACTCGCGGCGCTCTTGGACGCGGCGATGGCGATGTTGCGCGCCTCAGTGACGGCGATGAGCGTGCCGCTCTCGTGCTTCATGTAGCCCTTGGCGGTCTCGACGAGATTCGGAATGAGGTCGTAACGGCGCTTGAGCTGCACGTCAATCTGCGCATAGGCGTTCTTGTAGCGGTTGCGGAGCGTGACGAGCTTGTTGTAGATGCCAATCACCGCCATGGCCACGATGATGGCCAGCACCAGCAGGCCACCCAAAACAATCAGTGCAATAATTCCAGTAGTCATAATTTTCCTTTGTTTAAGTTCGCTGACAGTTTCCCCGAACCACGCCGCCGGGCAATGATAATTTCCGGCGAAAATCGGAACTCCTTGCGGAGGGCTACCATCACGGCACGACCGTCACCGGCAAACCAATCCAGGCCAGTTTCAAAAAGTATTCTGCGTCCCAATTCGCCAAGCGAAAACAGCCGTGGGATTCCGTGCGCCCGACCTGCTCGGGAACCGGCGTGCCGTGGATGCCGTAGCCCGGCTTGTCCAAACTCAACCACGCCTGACCGACGGGATTGTTCGGGCCGGGCGGCAAAATC
>JBEEMY010000007.1:0-14960 GCA_041192415.1 Verrucomicrobiota bacterium
GACCAGCCAGGCGCCGCGCCTTGATGAAGCGCGCTGGCTGGCGGAACATTTTTCCATCCACGCGCTGATGGATTTGAGCGATGGACTAGGCGGTGACTTGCGGCACATCTTAAGCGCGAGCAAAGTCGGCGCGCAGATTTTGAAGTCGGCGGTTCCTGTTTCGCGCGCGGCAAAATTGCGGGCGAGGGAAAATTCTTCAGCCAAGCCGCCGTTCATCGCGGCGCTGACGGATGGCGAAGATTTTGAACTGCTGTTCACGCTGCCGAGCAAGAGCGCCGTGAAGCTGCTGGATGGCTGGAAGAAAAAATTTCCCGGCGTGAAGTTAAGTTGCATCGGAAAAATCGTGGCGGGCGAAGGGATTTTGATCCGCGACAAGATTGGCACGCAGACTTTTAACGCCCATGGCTACGTTCATTTCCCATAGTCCGGCAGACACGGAAGCGCTCGGCGAAAAATTCGGGCGGGCGGCAACGCGCGGCTGGGTCATCGCATTGAGCGGCGATCTGGGCGCGGGCAAAACGCAGTTCGTGCGGGGCGTGGCGCGCGGGCTGGGCTGCGCGGGGCGCGTGCATTCGCCGACGTTCACGCTGGTGAATGAATACGGCGGCGGGCGGCTGAAATTATTTCATCTGGATTTGTATCGGCTGGAAACGGCGACGCAACTCTTGAGCGCGGGCATTGAGGAATATTTGTCGCCGGACGGGATGAGCGTGGTGGAATGGGCCGAGCGAATTTACGATTGCCGATTGCCGATTGCCGATTTGAAGCAGTTGAAGATTGAAATCATCAGCGAGACGGAGCGCAAAATTATTTACGACGACTTTTTATGATCATGCTTGCGCTTGAATTTTCTTCCGACCGGCGGAGCGTGGCGCTCGCGCGCGACGGCGAGGTGCTCGCCGAGGCGGCGCAGCAGACGGAGGCGCGCGCGACGGATGCGCTGGGGCTGATTGAAAAAGTTTTGGCGGACGCGAAAATGTCGCGGGAGGAGATCGAAGTCATCGCGGTCGGGCTGGGGCCGGGGAGCTACACGGGAATTCGCGCGGCGATTGCGGTGGCGCAAGGCTGGCAATTGGCGCGCGGCGTAAAACTTCTGGGCGTGAGCAGCGTGGACGCGCTAGCGGCGCAAGCGCAGGCGGCGAACATTTTTGGGCGGGTGAACGTGACGGTGGATGCGCAGCGCGGTGAATTTTACGTTGGAGTCTGGGAGCTTTCCGCCGATAGACGGGTGGAGGTTTCGCCGCTGAAAATTATCGCGGCGGCGGAAGTGGCGCAACGCAAGGCAGCGGGGGAAACATTTCTCGGCGCAGATTTTTCACCGACGGCGACGGCGGTGGCGCGGCTGGCGGCGGGGCGGAATGATTTTGTGGCGGGCGGAGAATTGCAGCCGATTTATTTGCGAGCGACGACGTTTGTGAAGTCGCCGCCAGTGCGCGCAACGTGAGCGGGAGGCGGACAGTTTTGCCAAAAATCGAGACGTAGGGCGGCAGCGGGCAAGGGGAAAGCCTGTGGTTTAGCGGCTTGGCATGGCAAATGGTGAATGATTTCCGGCTTTTTATTTCTGTCATGCGATTTGAGCTTGAACAAAGTGGTGCGGGGTTGGCGCGCCGGCGATTTCCTGCCGGGGCGATTACCCGCGTGCGTCGTCGGGCGGCGTTCACGCTGGTGGAAGTGGTGATTGCGTCAGGCATCATCGGGCTGGTTTTCGCCGGCATCATCATTTGCTACATCCAATCCGGGCTGCGGGTGCAGTGGACGGGCTATTCGCTGGCGGCGCAGTCGCTGGCGAACACGGTTTTGGAACAGGTGCGTTCGGCGAGCTGGGATCCCGCGCAGGCAACACCGATTAACAACATGACGAACATGAATTTGTCGGGCGCGAGCTACAACAGCGGCACGCGGACTTACACGGGCTATTCAGTTTCGATTCTGGATGTGCCGTATTCGACGACGAATTATACGATGGCCACAAATTTTGTGACGGTGCAATTGATCTATGTCGGCGGGGTGGCCAATGTGCAGATGCAATTCATCCGCGTGGATACGGTGTGGCCGATGAAGTTGCGCGGGAGCAAGCTGTTCACCAACACGGTTTCAACCATGGTGGCGCCGGATGACCGGCAACTTTGAGCGATGAAAATTATTTTCCAGCAACGCGCCAGTTCGCCTGCCGTAAAAAAACGGCGGGCGGGTTTTACGTTGGTGGAGGTGATGATCGCCGGGTCGGTGATGCTGATGGTGGTGGCCGGAGTGTTGAGCGCGAATTTTTTTGGTCTGCGCCAGAGCAAGTTGATGGAGGCCAAGGCGGGGGCGAGCGACTCGTCGCGCCGCTATGTGAGCCAGTTACTTTCGGACATCAAGTCGGCCAAGGGCTACGATGTCGGCTCGATGTCGGGGACGAACTTCATCGCCATCACGAACGGAAATTTTCAGGGGCCGGCCATCCGGCTGTTTGTCGCGGCCATCAGCACGAATCAGGTGATTGATTCCAGCCGCTACATCCTTTACTGGTTCGATACCACGCAGGCGGCGAGCGGCAATGGGATGCTGAACCGCATGAACAGCACCAACGGCGTGGCCAAGGTGGTGCTTTCCAATCTGGTCAACACGCTTTATTTCACCAGCGAAAATTATCTTGGCGACACGCAGACGGTGCGGACCTACAAGGGGGTCATCCACACGATTCTCCAATTCACACAGTTCCAATATCCACTGACGGCGGTGGGCACGAACGGGCTGTTCGATTATTACCGCATTGACTGCCGCGCCACGCCGCACATCCCTGACGGAGCATGAAAATCTTATTGAACCAACGTCGCCGCACGCGCGGCTTTGTCCTGCTGCTAGTGCTGATGCTGGTGGGGGTCAGCATTTTTATTTTGGCGGGCGTGATGAACCGCACCTCCACGGTTTCGTTGCTCAACAACCGCAACACACAATTGAACGTGCTGGATAATGCCGCCGAGGCCGCCGTGGAAAAAGTGTTTGCGAAGATGGCCTGGGATTTCCAACAGAACGGCCCGGGGCAAGTGACCAATAACATGGTCGCTGGCATTTACGGCGCACTGGCACCGAGCAGCACAGACAATCCCTACTGGGGAAATTTTACCTTCACCGATCCGAGCACTGGCACAGCGGGAAAAGTTTATGTGGGCTTTTTGACGAACTACACCGGCTCGCTGCCCACGCAGTTCACCAACCAGTTCGCCTACAATTCGCCCATCTACCGCATCTCCGCCAACGTGACCACGTCAAATTCGCTGGTGCCGGGCGTGGTTGGCACGGCGCAGGAAGACGTGCTGCTCGCGCTCGTGCCCATCACCACCTACGCGATTTTTTACAACGGCCAATTGGAGTTCACCGCGTGTGCGCCGATGCGGATCAGTGGGCGGGTGCATTCTAACACCAACATTTGTGTCGGCACACTGTCCAGTTCATCGCTCGTTTTCACCAGCTTGGTGACTTCGGTCGGCTCGCTTTCCGCGCCGCTGCTGGGCGGCTATACATCCACCTCGTGGACTCCAGGAACTCCGTCCACTTGGAGCACAACTTTCCAATCGGGTTACCGAACCAACAACCCCACCGTCAACATCGCCATTCAGATGACGAACACTCATTCCATCATCGACATTCCGCCGGTGGGCGAAGATGTCATGTCCCAGCAAGGCCAGATTCGTCTGTATAACCAAGCGCGTATGCTGCTGCTCATCACCAATTATCCGGCGGGCGGAACCCTGATAAAATTAATTCTGCAAACGCCCTACAATGGCGCGCTGGCGGGGGCTGACCTTGCCAAACAAATTCAAAACATCACCAACATCATTTCTGGCGCGCCGCTCACGAATGGACAAATTTCACTGCCGTTTCTGACTGTGAACAAAACCTTCGCTGACCAGCGCCAAAATCAGAGCGCGCAGTTACTGACCGAGGTGGACGTGAACCAGCTCACCTTCTGGCTCCGCACCAACAACGTCGCCACCAACAAGTTTACCAGCGATAATTATCCCACCATCCTGTATGTAGCTGACCAGAGGAATATCGGGAGCGCCAATCAATCCGTGGTGCGCCTGACCCGCGCCACCAGCTTGCCCTACAACAACGGCCTTGGTTTCACCGTCGCCACGCAAAACCCGCTTTACGTCTGGGGAAATTACAACACCACCTTGAGTTCCACCGTGAACGCCAGCAACACCTATGCGACCGCCCTTGGCTCCACCCTGAACGGCGCTTCCGTTCCCGCCGCGCTGCTGTGCGACGCCATCACCATCCTTTCACCAGCCTGGTCCGATGCCTTGAGCGGGAGTTCTTACGGTTCGCGCAACGCCGCCACCACCATGACCTTCAATGCCGCCCTCGTCACCGGCAACGTGCCCACCACCGGCACCACCGCCACCACCTTCAGCGGCGGCGTTCACAACCTGACCCGCTTCTTAGAGAACTGGTCTGCGGCCAATTTGGTTTTGAACACCTCGATCGTGGTGCTGTTCTCCAGCCAAATCGCCACCAACCAGTTTCAATCACCGGGCATTTACTACAACCCGCCCACACGTCTCTGGGGCTTCGACGAAACCTACTACAGCCCCAACAAGCAACCGCCCGGCGTGCCGTGTGCGCTCGTGCCCATCCGCTTCAACTGGCAGAAACCCCCGCCGGGCAGTGTGAACTGATTTCCGCCGCCGCCCGTTCGCACCCCGCCCCGCGTTTTCCAAAACTTTCGCCTTTGCACCACGCGCCGGGAACTTTATTTTCCGCGCGATGAATTACGCACCCATTCTCCAGCTCGACCTGCCCGGCCTAAAAAAAGTCCGCTCCGGCAAAGTCCGCGAAGTCTATGACCTCGGCGACAGTTTCCTGCTCGTCGCCAGCGACCGCCTCTCCGCCTTCGACGTCATCCTGCCCAACGGCATTCCGCGCAAAGGCGAAGTCCTCACGCAAATCTCCCACTTCTGGTTCGAGAAATTTTCCGCGCTCGTGCCCAACCACCTGCTCGCCAAGTCCGATGATCCGTTGCCCGCGAACCTGCAGCCGTTCGCCGCGCAACTCACGCGCCGCTCGATGATCGTGAAGAAGGCCAAGCCGCTCGCCATCGAGTGCATCGTGCGCGGCTACCTCTCCGGCAGCGGCTGGAAGGAATACAAGAAATCGCAAACCGTCTGCGGCATCCAGTTGCCCGCCGGCCTGACCGAATCCGCCGAATTGCCGGAACCGATTTTCACGCCGTCCACCAAGGCCGAGGCCGGTCACGATGAAAATATTCCCTTCGCGGAAGCCTGCAAGATTGTGGGCACGGAACTCGCCACGCAGGCGCGCGACTTGAGCCTGAAGATCTACAAAGCCGGACGCGATTACGCCAAGCAACGCGGCATCATCATCGCCGACACGAAATTTGAATTCGGTTTGTTCGAAGGCAAACTCATCCTGATTGACGAAGTGCTCACGCCCGATTCCTCGCGCTTCTGGCCGGCGGATCAATACGCGCCCGGACGCGGCCAGCCGAGTTTTGATAAACAATTTGTCCGCGACTATCTCGAAACGTTGACGTGGGACAAAACCCCGCCCGGCCCGGTGCTGCCCGCCGAAGTCGTCGCCAAAACCAGCGCGACGTATCTGGAAGCCTACGAACGGCTCACAGGGAAAAAGTTGTAAGCGACCCCGCCTTGCCAACGCGAGCGCGAGCAAGCGATGAATAAATCAAAAAGAAAAAGGGCGGCCATTGCTGGCCGCCCTTGAATTTTTTTGCGCACAGTTTTACTGCTGGCGATACGGCACGTCCCAGATGACATCGGGCAGCAATGGCTCCTTCTCTCCGGCAGTAGAAGGGTTGCCCTGAATATAGCTGGTTTTGAAATACTGAACGTGCCCGTCAAAAAAATTAATGCTCCCGCCCTTGCTATGCCGTGAAGCAAAGCTGTTTTGACGATTGGCCGGATTCACAGAATTGAACTGGGGTGAACCGTTGACAATTTCAGTGGTCGGGTTAAAAACGCAGTCAAACAAGAACACCACTGCCGATGGATTTTTCAATGAAGTTGTTCTGGGCATGATGACTTGGGTTCCTTGCTTGTTCACTGCGGTATAAGTGCCATCGTTGGCGCGCTTCAAATCAATGTTCATGTCATAACTAAAATACCCCAAGCCACCGCCGGCAGCAGAGACTGTCTGCTGGTCAGCGGATGTCATGCTGGCACCGGGACATGACCAAATCTTGCTGGCCGAAATGTAAGGGGCTGGCGGTCCATCGTAGTTGAACGGCGGAAATTTATAATAACTGCCTCCTGGCTGACCGTAGTAAGTTGCAAGCGTCCGTTCTCCAAACAGGGGCGGCAATAGGTTGAACCAAGCGCGCAAATCATCGGGGTATCCATTCCCGCTGGAACCGGGATATGATCCGGTGTCAGGCATTCCATCAAGCGGTATGCGATCCCGGTTGTCGGGGGCATACATCTGAATTGACAGACCCCATTGTCGCAAGTTTGAGACGCAGGAAATTTGCTGGGCTTTTTGTTTCGCTTTGGCCAAGGCCGGCAACAGCATGGCGGCGAGAATGGCAATAATGGCGATGACTACAAGTAGTTCAATCAGTGTGAAAGCCTTGAAGTCAGGCTTGATGAATTTAGACGTTTTCATAATTCGGGCTTTGATTCAAACGATGCGTTCTTCTTCTTTTCCTTTGACCGACTGTATTTTGATTTGCCGGTAAAATCAAGGGTTGTGAACAAGTTTTTCCAGTTTTTTTTGCAACGATTTGGTGTCGGGTTTTGCCTTTGCGGTTGAAAAATTACCAGCCGTCCGCATCATGCTCACGCCATGCCGGTGCGCGATCCACAATTCAAAACTCAACGCTTGATTTACGCTGGGCTGGCGTTGTTCACGCTGGCGCTTTATCTGCCGGTGCTGGGCTTCAACTTTGTCGAATACGATGACCAGCAATATGTGACGGACAATGTGCATGTGCAGGCGGGGCTGACCTGGAGCGGGCTGGTCTGGGCGTTTGGTTTTCACGCGGGCAACTGGCATCCGCTGGCGTGGCTCTCGCATATGCTGGACGCGCAGCTTTTCGGCGCGCGGGCGTGGGGGCATCACCTCACGAGTGTGTTGCTGCACACGGCGACGACCTTGCTGCTGTTCACCGTGCTGAAACGGATGACTGGATTCGTTTGGCGCAGCGCGGCGGTGGCGGCACTGTTCGCGTGGCATCCGCTCCATGTCGAGTCCGTGGCGTGGGTGGCGGAACGGAAGGATGTGCTGTGCGCTTTTTTCTGGATGCTGACGCTGCTGGCCTACGCGCGTTACGCGGAGAAAAAATCACCCGCCCGCTACCTGCTCACGCTCGGCGCGTTTGCCTTGGCACTGATGGCGAAGCCGATGGCGGTGACGCTGCCGTTCGTCCTGCTGCTGCTGGATTTCTGGCCGCTAAAACGGTTTCAGGTTTCAGGTTTCAGGTTTCAGGTTTTGAAATGGCTGTTGCTGGAAAAAATTCCGTTCCTCGCATTGTCCGCCGCGGCGTGCTGGCTGACCTTGCAGGCACAGCAAATCGCCATCGTCTCCACCGCCGGATTGACGCTGCCGCAGCGGTTCGCGCACACGCTGGTGGCTTACGAGCATTATTTCTGGGCGATGTTTTTGCCGGTGAAGTTGGCGGTGTATTACCCTTATGTCATCAGCTTGGAAACCGGAACAGTGGTGCTGGCTGGAATTGTCCTAGGGCTTATTACCGTGCTGGCGGCGATGAACTGGCGGCAACGTCCGTGGATTGTTTTTGGCTGGCTGTGGTTCTTGGGGACGCTGGTTCCAGTCATCGGGCTGGTGCAAGTGGGCGACCAAGCGTGGGCTGATCGTTACACTTACCTGCCACTGGTCGGATTATTCGTGCCGCTGGTGTGGATCGTTGCCGAAATAGTTAAAAACAAAAAAGTTTTGAGCGCACTGGCGGGCGGGGCGGGCGGGGCGATGCTGACAATGACTTCCATGCAGTTGAGCCACTGGAAAAACACCTGGACGCTGTTCGACCACGCGAACAAGGTGACGAAGGAAAATTACATGGCCATCACGGTGCTGGCCAGCCAGCTCGCCAAGCAAAACAAGTTCGACGAGGCCATCGCGCTTTACAATCAGGCGTTGAGTTACAAGCCGACCTTTCCCGAAACGCATTTTTTCCTTGGCAACGCATTTGACCAGCTTGGTCGGCCGGACGAGGCGGTGGCGGAATATGAAAAGGCGCTTTGGTTCAAACCGATGCAGGAGCAGACGCATATTTTCCTCGGCATTGTCCTCGGCAAGCAGAAAAAATACGTGGAAGCCATTACCAACTATGAGGCCGCGCTGGTGATTGCGCCGGATTCCGCCGTGGCGCACAACAACCTCGCGCGCATCTACCACACGCAAGGAAAATTTGATGAGGCGGTGGCGCACTATCAGGCCGCGCTTCAGCTTGATTCCAAGCTGTCACTGGCACACAACAACCTCGGCATTTTGCTGCTGCAAAAGAATGATCTTGCCGGCGGCACGGTGCAGTTGCGCGAGGCACTGCGATTAAACCCAACCAACTCAGAAACGGTTTTTAACCTCGCCCGGGCGTTGAACCAGCAGCGGCAATGGCCAGAGGCAGCGGAATTATTTTCCAAGGTGGTGCGCGATGATTCGCCGGATGTGCGGGCGCATTACGAGTTCGGCGCGGCGTTAGCACACATCAAAAAAACGCGCGAAGCGATGGCCCAATTCGCCGCCGCGATTTTGTTGCAGCCGGATAATCCCGATGCCCTCGATGGGCTGGCATGGATTTTATCCACCGACGGCAGCGCACAAAACCGCAACGGCGAGGAGGCGTTAAAGATGGCAAGGCAGGCAAGTGAGCTCACGCGAAACGCAGACGCGAACAAATTAAAAACTCTGGCCGCCGCCTATGCCGAGACCGGCCAGTTTGATGAAGCGCAAAAAATTATCGGGCAGGCTTCAATTGCAGCGGGCGATTCGGAGTTGCGTGGTCTATGCGAACGCATGGCGGCGGCATTCGTAAAATCACAACCGTGGCGGGAATAACTCAATCACTTGAAGCGGTCACGGGAAAATAAAAAGGGCGGCCATTGCTGGCCGCCCTTGAATTTTATTTCACTTCAATGTTTCACGGATGAAGCAAGCGGTAAAACCGGGTGGGTTCGGCGGTGATGTTGGTAACAAATCCGCTGACCGCGCCGGAAACGGTGGTCCACGCTCCAAGCAGGTTGGTGGAAGTTTGCAGGTTGAACGAGTTGTCAGACCAAGTGAAGGTGAGATTGTTACCCGACACAACATTCGTCAGAGCAATCGGCGTGACCACCGCCACGTTGGTGACGGTGATGGTAATCACACTGGAGCTGACACCACCCAGAGCATCCGTGAGGTCATAGTTGATGGTGGCCGCCCCGGTGAAGTTCGCGGCCGGCTGGAACTGGATGTCCGCCCCGGAGTTAATGATGACGGCCGTGCCATTCGCCGGGGTAACTGCGGTGATGGTTGCGGGGAAGGCTGGCGGATATACCAAATCGTTGGCCAGCGGACTGGGAACAAGCGTGGTGACCGGACTGTTTTTCGCCATGCTGTAACTATCTGGACGGGCCACCGGAGCAATATTGGTATCAATATCAATGAAGCGGGTGGGCGCAATCGCAAAGTTTGGATTGCCGGCATTCATGCTGCCAAACACCACACCGGTGACGGTCTTGGCGTAAACCGGATAGGTCTGGCCCATCACGTCCGGATCCAAGGCCGAGAACCACAAGTTGGCTTTCTGGCCGAGCGCGTTGGTAACGGTAACAAAACCGTTGGTGATAATGGAACCGGCATTGGTGCCGAAGAACACATTCGTCAGTTGAACATATCTGCCAGCAATCGTGTAATTCACATTGCTAAAATTATTGTTGGTGTATGTGAATGGAATCGCCAGCGGTGTCGGCAAAGTGTTGCCGCTGCTGTTGACGATATAGGAGGTGTAAGGTTTGGTGGTTGTGTCCGCAGTCAATTCCAAACCGCTGCTGAAGCTGGACAGCACACCAACAAACGTCACGCTGTCGCCCATCATCGGGCGGAACGTCGAGCCAAACGTGGCGAAGATGTTGATGCCCGCTGTGGCATCTTGCAGATAGTAAGAGGTCGTATTGCCGCTGGTCAGGTTGGTATAGGTCGTGAGGATGCCCGTGACCTTGAACGGCGTAGTTGTGTTGGTCGGGGCATAATTATTGTTGGGATCAACGAGCGAGCGCAGAAACGACACCGTAACCAAAGCCGCATCTGTGATGGTCACCACTGCATTGGTGCTGACGATGCCTTGAAGAACCACATCGTTCGTCACCGCCACTTTGTATGTGGCGGAATTAGCAGGCACGACATTGTCTATTTCAAACGTTGAAGTGCCCAAACCATTACCATTATCTGTTTGAACAACCACGTTGTTTGAAAACCAGGTAAAAGTAGGCGTGCCCGGGCTGGAAACGGTGGTCGTTAGAATCAGGTTTTGACCCGTGTAAAGCGATTGGCTTCCGGGCTGAGTAACGAAGGTCGGAGGCACCGGCGTCGCGCTGATTAACACTTTAACAGGCGCAGTGGTGACCGAGAGGCCGTAAGGAGTAGTAACCGCAAGCTGATAAAAGCCGCTATCCGTGGTCTGAGCACTAGTTACGGTGAGCACATTCGTGTTTCCGGCCGGATTAGAATAAGGAACAAAGCCCGAAATTGAATTGCTTAAATACCATTGATAAGTGAGCGCCGATTGGCCCTGACCGGCAGCAAGTGAGGTCAAAATAAAGGTGCCACCGACAAAATTGGTTGCGCCCAAGGGTTGAAAAACAATTTTCGGAGCCACGGCATTAGTGCTTAAAGTATTAGTAACCGCTTCAACGAATGTAGTGGCCACAGTAAGATTTGAAACGGTCAGGAACCCACCAAAACCCGATGCTTGGCGAAAGGCGAAGCTATTTGCAAGGAGTGTTGCACTGGGAGTAAACGGGTCACCACTGGTAATCGAAGGGTCGCTTGAGGAAATGGGGTTAATCCAAAGCGTGACCGCAGACAATGTCACGGGATCCCAGCCAAGAACCACTTGATAGTCCGTATTCAAAGCCAAATCCTGCCCGATAATTTTGCCAGCCGGCCCGCCGCTGTTTGCAGCGGTAACACCCAGACGATAGGTGTTTGGCAAGGCGGTAAAATTATTTGTGGTCTGGGCAGGGTTTCCAGCCAGGGCCCAAAGTTTGCCCTCAAAACTACTGGAGGTGGGGACGCCTGAATGAAAATGTGCAAAATAGGACCCGTTAGCCGTTGGTAAATTTGTGAAGTTTATAATAAAACTCGTATAAATCACAAGTTGGACATTGGTATAAATACTATTATTGGTCAAAGAAAACTGGCGAGCGATGTCATCCTGTCGGGTAGTAGTGACACCGAGATATGCTGTAGATGTGCCCACTTCAAGTCGGTTACTTTGAATAAAGCCATCGCCAGCGATACCAGCATTGGTGGCAGTGCCGCTAAACTTGATCCAGTTGGTTACCAGAACACCCCCAATAATGTTTGTAGCCGTCCCGACAGCGGGTCCATTCGTATATTTGAATTGTTCCTTAAAAATTACATCTGCTCGTGCAGATAGAACTGCCAGCAAGGCAAAGAGGGTTAGGGCTAGGATTTTTTTCATAACTTTTTTGGGCTTTTGGGTTTTTTCTTCTTTTCGTTTTTCGATGGTTAATTGGTCTAAACCTTAAAAAATTCTACCACACATTCGGGGCGCGCGTGTGACTTTTTAGAAACGACTGGAGCAGGAAAACTGGCGCGGGGGCGGGCTGAATGCCCAACGCCGGATTCAAATACAGTGCCACCTTGTTTGAGAAAATCATCATTTGATTATTGGTCGTCCTTTGTTACCGCAATCACCAATGACTGTTTTTCCCACAATCACCGGACGAGGGCAAGCACTTTTCTTGAAACTTGTTCACCGCTTCCTCACAATGCCTTTCGCACGCCATGAAACGAACTCACCTACTTCACCACTCTATGAAAAAAACTCTGCTGGTTTCGCTCGCTCTCTGCACCGCTGGCGGACTGTCCGCCGCGGATACGAATGCGCCGTCCACGCCCACGAATGTTTTTTTGGCGGCGAAAATTCCGGACGCGGCGCATGAGCCGGTGCGGGTGACCAATTCGGTGACGATTGCCGGGCAGCGCGTCACTTACATCGCCGAGACGGGGATGCTGCCGATCTTGAAGGCGGATGGCGTTTCGCGCGCGTCGGTTTTTTATGTGGCCTATACGCGAACTGACAAGGCGGAAGGCGGAAACCTGAAACCTGAAAAACGGCCGGTGACGTTTTCGTTCAATGGCGGGCCGGGGTCGGCTTCGCTGTGGCTGCACTTGGGCGCGCTGGGGCCGCGGCGCGTGAAGATGAATGCGGATGGTTCGCAACCGCCGCCGCCAGCGGTGCTGGTGGATAATGAATTTTCCATTCTGGATGCGAGTGATCTGGTTTTCATTGATCCGGTGGCGACGGGTTTTAGCCGCGCGGCGAAGGATGAAAAGGCGGACCAATTTTTCGGGGTGGATGCGGATTTGGATTCGGTGGGCGAATTCATCCGGCTGTGGACGACGCGGCATGAGCGCTGGCTTTCGCCGAAATTTTTGTGCGGGGAAAGTTACGGGGTGTTCCGCGCGGCGGGCTTGGCGGATCATATGCGCGGGCGTTACGGATTTTATTTCAACGGGCTGATCATGGTTTCGGGTCTGATGGATTTTGCGACGATTTACAATGTGCCGGGCAATGACCTGCCGTATCCACTGCTGTTGCCGGGGTTCACGGCGGCGGCGCATTTCCACAAGAAGCTGCCGCCGGATTTGCAGGTGGATTTGACGAAGGCGCTGGTGGAGTCGCGGGAGTTTGCGCGCGGAGCGTTCGCTTCGGCCATGCAACAGGGCGCAGCGTTGTCTGCCGATGAAAAACAAAAAGTCATCGTGGAACTGTCGCGGCTGACGGGGCTGACCTCGGAGGTGATTCGCGATAATAATTTGCGGATTGATCAAGGCACGTTCCGCAAACAACTGCTGCACAGCGAGGGTTTGATTCTGGGCGCTTACGATGCGCGGTTGACGGGGCGCGATGGCGATCAGGCGGCGCAGGGGCCGGCGTATGATCCTTCGAGCGCGGCGGTGATGGGGCCGTTTTCGGCGGCGATGAATTCGTATGTGCGCAGCGAATTAAAATTTGAAGACGACCTGCCGTATGAATTGATCGCGGGCGTGCAGCCGTGGAATTACGGGGCGCGCAATGTGTTCGCGAACACGAGCGAGCGGCTGGCCTCGGTGATGAACCAGAATCCGTATCTGAAAATTCTGGTGGTGGGCGGGCGCTGCGATCTGGTCTGCCCGATTGACGCGATGCACCACAGTCTGGATCACATGACGCTGGCGCCGGAGTTGCGGAAAAATATTTCCTACGCGGAGTATGACGCGGGGCACATGATGTATATCAATTTGCCGGACTTGAAAAAATTATCGGCGGATGTGGAAAAGTTTCTCCAGCCGTAACGGGCGGGCAAAACGGAATTACCAATCTTGAAAGGCGCTGCCCAGTGGCGGCGCTTTTTTTAATTATGAACCGGCGTGTAGGTGGTGGTGTCGGGCGGCGGCACGCCCCAACCGAAGCGGATGGGGACGAGCGCGACGGGAATGCCGGGGGGGACTTTGGCGGGATCGAGATAGTTCAAATCAAAGCTGTAATGGCGCGTGGGCGGATTGTAATACGGGTTGACGGGCGTGGGATTGAAACCAGCCGGATTACGAAATTGGGTGGTGGCCCACTGGCTGTCCCACAAACGCAAGACGGAAGTGTTGAGCCAGAGGTGGGAACTGCTCCAGTCCTCGAGCAAGCGGGGCAGGTTGTGCACGCCGCCGCTGAAGGTGGTGTCGGTGTTGGTGGTGGAGGGAATGGTGCCAGCCACGATGGCGGCATTAATGGTCATGTTGGTCGCGTCGTGAGTGCCGGTGGATTGTGAATAGGTTTGAAAACCTTGGTCGTCGGTCCAAACCGGAGAAAGCACGGTGAGCGAGTCGGACATCAACGCGGCGGGGGCGGTGAACGTAGTGGTGTTGGTGTTGAGCGAAATGCCGCCGCTGGAATTGGTTTGGATATTGTAATTGCCCCAGACGTAAAGCGGGTTTTGGGTGGCCACGGAGAAACCCATGCCGTTGTTGTAGGGCAGTTGTGCGCCGTTCATCACGCGGACGGCGGCGAGCTGGCCGGTGCTGACACTGCGGCGGTCGGCGACGTAAAGAATGGTCGGATACTGCTGGGAGGAGGATGGCAGTTTGCTCTGCACGGTGGAATTAGTAGTGATCCAGCCGGAAAATTTCCCAATGTCAATCTGGGTGAGTAGGTTGGTTTTGCGTTCGCGCTGGTCGTAGGTGGAGTTGGTCAGGCTCAAGAACGGCAGGTTGGTGGCGAGCGAGGCGACGGTGGCGTTGGTGTATAACAAAACCGAGGGCGTAGGATCGTAACCGGGCACTGCGCCATTGATGCTGGTTTGCACTTTCAACGAAACCGTGAGGTTGGTGGTGTTGTAGGTGTTGGTGACGAGGAGCACCATCTGCGCTTTGTTGTAGAGCCGTTGCAGGCCGAGAATCGAGGTGGCCAATTCGGTGGCGGGCGGCACGTCAATCATGAAATGCGCATTGGTCATCGCCAGCGAGACGGTCACGCTGGCAACGTTGGTGGTGTAGCCGGGAGTGGCGGTGAAATAGGTGTGCCAGTTGGTTCCGTAGCTGGAAACTCCGTCCATCGGGGTGGCGTCCAAGATGGAGGTGGTGCTGACACCGTTGGAAAAAGTCAGCGAGGCGGAAGTGCCAACGTAGATGCGGCCGTTCGCGTGGACGCGGCCGTTCACAATCATCGTGGCGCACTGGGTAAATTCCAGCGGGCCGTTGTAAAAAATCGCCCAGGTGAC
>JBEEMY010000008.1:0-13367 GCA_041192415.1 Verrucomicrobiota bacterium
ACCGTTGAGACGGCGGTCGCCGATGCGAAACGGCTCTTCGCGGCGGGCGCGGAATATGTGAAAGCAGAGGGCGGTCGGGAAATTTTATCACAAGTCAAAGCCATTATCGCGGCGGGCATACCGTTTTGCGGCCATCTGGGAATGTTGCCGCAGCACGTTTTGGAAGAAGGCGGCTATCACATCAAGGGCAAGAAGGATGCAGAGCATCAGGCGTTGCTCGATGACGCCAAGGCGCTGGCGACAGCGGGCGCATTTGCCATCGTGCTGGAACTGGTGACGCCGCCGGTGGCCAAAGAAATTTCGGAGAAGATTTCCATTCCAACCATCGGCATCGGCAGCGGGCCGGATTGTGACGGGCAGATTCTGGTGACGCCGGATTTGACGGGCAGCTTTCCGTGGTTCACGCCGCGCTTTGTGAAACCGAAGGTGAATTGCGCTGGAGAAATTAAATCTGCCGTGGCGGCATGGAAAAGTTCGCTCGCTCCGGCGATCAAATAATTTTGAGCAACATTTTTCAATAAGCCGGTGTTAAATGGTCAGATGAAATTTTGCCTCCTCATTTTATTGCTGGCGCTCGCGCTGACCGGCTGCACCTCACGCTCCAAGGCGCGCGGGCAGGCGCAGAACGCCTATCTCGCGGGGCAGAACGCGGCGTTGCAGAAACAACTGGAGCAGTTCAATGGCATCACCGTCATCGGCGCGGTGCAAAATGCAAAAGTGCCATGGGTGTCTGGCTTGACGCTCGCGCAAGCGGTGGCGACGGCGGTCTATGTTGGCGCGCAGGAACCTCGTGCAGTCATCATCACACGGAACGGCGAAAGCGCGGCGCTGGATGCGAACGTGTTGCTCAACGGCACGGAAATTCCGCTGGAGTTGGGCGACGTGGTGGAGCTGCGCTGAAGGATTTCTTAACCGCGAACGGCACGAAAAGGGAAGCGCTGTTTCGATGATTGCGGTCCGATGATTTTCATTTCGTGTATTTAGTATATTTCGCGGTTAATCCCTCCCCAAAACTTTTTTAGATAATTTTTAGCTTGGACAGCTTTTGTCCGACCTCGTCTGCGAAAGTGTCGTCGTAATTCAAACCAAAATTATGACTACAACCAACGTGAACGACGAACAACTGGAACTCGGATTGAACCCGCTACAGGCTCGCATCTACGGGCGCAAACGCGAGGTGCGCGTGGCGCGGGCGAAGTGGTGGTTCGCCAAGATGCGCGCCGCCGTGGGCAATGCGATGGACTGGCAGCCTGAAGGCGCAGCGCACCCGGAGCAAACCTGGATGCCCGCCGCGAACCGCCAGTGGGAAATTTAATCTTACCAAGCCCGCGCGTCGGCGCGGCACACCACAACACGCGAAGGCAGAAGGAAGAATTTGGAAGGAAGCAGCGAAGCGCCCGCTCGCGCGGCAACTGCTTCATTCAACCTTCTGCCTTCTTCATTTTTGGATGTTGCTTTGCAACGAGGGTTTTTCTTGGCCTTGTTGAACTAGATTTACAGAGCATTGAGGTGGTAATTTATACATTGCTCCGGTTGCGGGATCGATAATTAGTCCGCCAATTAGTCCAAATCCGCTCAAGCAAATATTTCCTAAATACCAGCCATTCAAGTTTGATTGAAGACTTGTTTTGACTGTCTGGTATTCATCTAGTTGGAATTCGGCATAGTAGGTTGCGCTCGTAAAAAATGCCTTGGATGATTTTAGGGTAAATGTCGTTGGCGTTATTCCCCTGTTAATTTCATTTCCAGAATTATCTTTTACTATCACTTCTGCACCCTGCGGAGTGCTGTTGAAGGTCACCGGCCATTCGGATTTGCTAACAATGCTGGCGCAACCAGTCAAAGCAATCAATGCTGCCATCATCCCGCTGTGAAGAATCTTGGAGATTTTCATTACAAAATCAATTATCCCATTTTGGGATAGTCGTCAAATCCAATTATTTCTCATGGCTGGTGCCAAAATCTATATTCAGTCACAGTCAGCTAAAACTCCAAGAATTGCTGCGAAAGCATAGGGTGGCGGCTGGTTTGAATCAAACCGAGCTAGCAAAGAAGCTCGGTCGTCCGCAGTCTTTTGTTTCAAAATATGAAAGCGGGGAGCGAAGGTTGGATTTAGTTGAGTTGCATCAGATTTGCCAGACGTTGAAAGTGCCCTTTTCTGAATTTGCAAAAAAGTTTGAAATAGCACTGCGATAATTTACTAATCGCAAACAGCGATTTGGATTTCCTCATTCAACCTTCTGCCTTCTTCACTTGCCCGGATAGCCGGCGCGGACGAAGTCGCGGATGACAGCGAGTTCTTCTTCGCCGTGAATCGTGTGCGCCTTGGGGAATTCGCGCCAGTCGGCTTTGAAGCCGGCGGCCTGAAGTTTTTTCAATTGCTCGCGCACGCCGGTGATGGGGATCACGGTGTCGAACGGGCCATGCGTGGCCAGCAGCCGCTGTTGCTTGGCGAGGGGCGGGATTTCGGCCAGCAACTTTTCCATTTCAAAAATCCAGCCGCTGATGCCGACCAGTCCGGCGAGCCGGTGCGGATAGTGCAGGCCGACGTCAAAGGTCATCAAGCAGCCTTGCGAAAATCCGCCGAGCGTGATCTGGTCGGCGGGGAAATTTTTTGCGCGCAACTCATCGAGCAGTTTGAACAGCAGTTCGCGGCTGCGATAAACTCCGGGTTGTTGGCTCTCAATGTCGAACCACGACCAGCCGCCGTAGTATTCATCGGGTGCGTTGACGAGCAGGTAGTTCAGCCACGGCAGGTTCATGGCTTCGGGGAACCAGCGGTAGCCTTCGATGCTGTCGCCCAGGCCGTGGAGCATGACCAAGAGCGCGCGGGAATCGCGTTGCGCGGCAGGAATGAATTCAGTGTGGAGCATGGTCATTGGTTGGTGGAAACATCCCGCAGTTTGCTGGCGGCGGCATCGCTCCAGTCCATGATGAGTTTACGCTGCGCTTCGGTGAGGCGCGCTTCGGGATGGAGGGCGGTGTATTTCTTCGGCGGCATTTCGCGGTAATCCAAAACTTCATTGATGCGATCCAGTTTCTTGGCGATGCGGGCGGGTTCCACCGGCCATTCGGAAAAATTAAAATGCTCGCGGCCTTCGTTCACATCGGCGACGACGAGCCAAGAGGACGGCGCGATGCGTGAGTAAATCGGCCATTTGGTTTCGTAGGAATGACAGTCATAGCAGGCGGCGCGGAGCAGGGTGGTCACTTCGTCGGGCGGCGCGTTGGTGGCGGCGAGGTCGTGGGCGACGGGCGGATTGGTGCGCGCGGGATTGGTGAGTTGCAGCAGCGCGAACGTGATGACGAACGCGCCGAAAATCCATTTCAATTTTTTCTTCATACGAAATTAAAGTCTGCTTTCACTTGGGTTTCCCGAACAGCGCCGCGTGCATCCCCGGCAGCACGGAATTATTTTTTTTATCCCAGTAGCGGAAGTTTGCGCTCCAGTCCCAGATACACCAGCCGAGGTTTTCTTTTTCCGCCGTTTGCCGGAACGCGGCATAAAAATTTGCGCGCGACGACGCATCGGCTTTGACGATAGCACCGAACTCGCCGAGGTGAATGGGGAGTCCGTAATAATCCGACCAGGCGTGCAGGTATTTTAATTTCGCTGCGAACGCCGCCGCGCTGCTCGGATTTTCCCCTGCTGGCAGCGTGTTGTATTGGTTGATCCAGTCCAGCACCCACGGCTTCGGCTCCAGCGCCATGTTCGGTTTCAATGGCGTTGCGGGCGGGCCGGGGAACATGATGTTCGTCTGCAAAAAATCTTTGCCCGTCCACGTCGCGCCCTGATGCGTGAAATGAAACGGCTCGTAGCAATGCACCGAGACGATGACGTTATCGTCCGTCGGCAGCACGAGATTTTTCAGTTCGCCGATGCCGCCCCAGCCGCCCGGCTCGACGACGAGTGTGCGCTGCGGGTTGGTCTCGCGGATCGCGGCGATGGCTTGCGCGTAAATCGGGTTCATCACCGCCGTCGTCGCCTGATCATGCGGTTCGTTGTCCAACTCGAACGCGAGCGTCGGCGGAAAATTTTTGTAGTGCGCCGCGATCTGCCGCCAGATTTTCAAGAACTCATCCGTTGCTGCCACTGGATTTTTGTCGAGCGCGTCGAAGTGGTGGATGTTGATCATCACCGCCAGATGATTGTTCAGCGCGTTCGTCACCGCGAAATCCACTTTGGAAAAAATTTCCGGCGAGAGCGTGAAGTCGGGTGCGGCTCCGGCGTAACGATGCCAGCCGATCGGCACGCGGACGTGATCAAAGCCCTCGCGTGCCATCGCGGAAAATTCATCCGCATCCACCGTCACGCCCCAGCGCCCGGCTTCAAGGTAATCACCGAGGTTCACGCCGTGCTGAAACTTTTTCGCGGCGGCGTAAGCGGGCGTGTGGTGGTTGGTGATGACTTGCATCGCCGGCGGATTGGTGGGGGTGAAGTTTGCATCGCTGGCATCTGCCTGCGCCCGCGCTTGCACGGTTATAAATACCGCGATCAGCAGGAAAATAATCCAGTCAAACTGTCGGCGATGAAAAGCGCCAGAGGGCTGCCGCAGTCCGGGACGCTTCGCGTTCGCCGAACGGTTTAGTTTCGCGCGCCAGCGTCTTGGACTGCGGCAGTCCTCTGCCGCTCTCGCGTCCACAATTCTCATGAGGTTGAAAAATTTCATCAAATTCCGTTCACGCCTCAGGCTTCACTCGTCACTTTCAAGCCGTCCCACGCCAGCCAAATTCCCGGCGGTAGTTCCGCCTGCGATTTATCGTGGTCGTAATCGTGCGTGAGGTGCGTGAAAAAAGTTTTCTGCGCGTTGATACGCCGCGCCGCCGTCAGCGCCTCGTCGAGGCACATGTGCGTGGGGTGCGGCTTGTGCCGGAGCGCATCCAGCACGGCGATTTCTACGCCACGGATTTTTTCCAGCACGGCGTCGGGAACTTCCTTGCAGTCGCTCAAATAGGCGAGGCGTTTCCTACTGCCTTGTTCAAAAAGAAAACCCGTCACCGTCATGCTGCCGTGCGGTAGATCAAGCGGTGTGATTTTCAAATCACCAATTTCAAACGCGCCGTTGATGACGTGTTCCTCCGGCTTGAAATAACCCTTCGGCCACGGGCCTTGGTGGAAGGCATAAATAAAAACGCGTCGCAGATGAACCATTGTCGCCTCGCTTGCGTAGATGGGCAGCGTGGTTCCACCGCGCAAATCGCAGAAGCGGCGGCAGTCGTCCATACCGAGGACGTGGTCGGCGTGCGCGTGCGTGACGAGGACGGCGTCGAGGTAGTTGATTTTTTCGCGCAGACATTGCATCCGAAAATCTGGCGGCGTGTCCACGACGAGTTTCACCTTGTCCGTGGCGACGTAGATGGCCGGACGCGTGCGCCAATTTTTCGGGTTGGCCAAATACTCCGGCGGATACTCCACGCCAATGAGCGGCACGCCTTGCGAAGTGCCGCTGCCGAGAAAAGTGAATTCAAACGCCATGCGCTTGAAAATTAGCAGACCGCCGCCCGCGCCGAAAACTTTTTGTGTCTTTTGCGTCTTTTTGCGGCCATCCTTTTTTTCGTGCCGCCGCTGACCATCCACACCTGCAAACTGACCGACGCGCAAGCTACGTCGCTCGATGCCGCGTTGCGCGCGCGCAACTGGAAGACCCGCACCGTGCCGTATGCGCGCTTCGCCTTCGAGTCAGACAAGACGAACATCGTGTTCTACGAAAGCGGCAAGCTCGTGGTGCAAGGGAAGGGGACGCAGGAATTCGTCGAGTTTGTGCTGGAGCCGGAGATTTTGCAGGAAGTAAAACTTGGCTACGAGACCGTGTTGAATCCCGACCTGCTCCTGCCGCGTCTCGGTGTGGACGAAAGCGGTAAGGGCGATTTCTTCGGCCCGTTATCCATCGCCGGGGTTTATGTGAACGAAAAAGTTATCACCGCGTGGAAGGAAATCGGCGTGCGCGATTCCAAAAATATTTCCAGCGACAAGAAGATTGCCGAGCTGGCAGAAAAAATCCGCAAGACACCCGGCTGCGTGGTGGACACCGTCGTCATAGGCAACGAAACTTACAATCGGCTTTACGCGAAAATGAAAAGCGTGAACGCCATGCTGGCGTGGGGCCACGCGCGCGTCATCGAGAATCTGATGGGCAAGCGTTACCAGATGAATCCGCCGCCCGTGCGCGCCATCAGCGATCAGTTTGCCGCGAGTAAGAGCGTCATCGAAAAGGCGTTGATGACGGCTGGTCGCGAAATCGAACTCGTGCAACGGCACAAGGCGGAAGAAGACATCGCCGTGGCCGCCGCGTCTATTCTGGCGCGCGATGAGTTCGTGAAAGGCCTCGCCAAACTGGAAGTGCAATTCCAGACGAAGTTTCCCAAGGGTGCGAGTGCCGCCGTGGATGCCGCCGCGAAAAAGTTTGTCGAGGAACGCGGCGCGGAGGAGTTGGTGAAAGTTTCCAAGACGCATTTTCGCACCGCGTTGCGCGCGCAGGGTTTGCCGGAGCCGCCGAAGACGGAATGGCGGAAGCGGTGAACGAAAACTGGTGCATCCGGAGGGACTTGAACCCCCAACATTTTGATCCGAAGTCAAACGCTCTATCCAATTGAGCTACGGATGCCCGCCAGCAGTTTGCGTCGGATTTGGCGGGTGTAAAGTTTGAAGGCGTTCCAGCCTTCTCGCACTCTAACCTGCTCCCCTTCGCGGGGTGAGCGGACTGCGGCGCAGAATTTTTTGCAGCGCCACCAGAATGGTCATCCCCACACATCCCCACCCAAACCAATCGCCGTGGCGGTTGTAGAATGTGGGCGCGGATTTTTCGGCGGCGCGGAGCAGGGGAACTTGCACGGTGAGCGAACCAATGCCGTATTCGCTGTCGTGCGCGTCGCGGAAGATTTTTTCCACGCGGCCATGGCCGTCAATGGCGCAGGTCACGCCATTGTTGGCGCAGCGGAGCAGGGGAACGCCATTTTCCACGGCGCGGAAAACGGAGTTGGCCATATGCTGCCACGGCGCGGAACTATCGCCGAACCAGCCGTCGTTGGTGAGGTTGATGAGAAAATCCAAATCGTCCTGCGCAGCTTCGAGGGTGGCGCCGGCGAAGGTGTCTTCAAAGCAGATGAGCGCGGCGGTTTTGACAGGCACACGTCGCGGTGGTTGGTTGCCGGAATAGATTTTTTCCCATTCCATAGAGATGTCTGGCGCATCCACCTCAAACGTCACCGGCTTTTCCCCCGGCGTCCAACCGCCTTCAATGGGCGTGAACCATTTCAGGAACGGCAGCCAGCGCACGAGCGGAATGTATTCGCCGAAGATGACGAGCTTACGCTTGTGATACGTCGTGGTGAGGTGGCCTTGCGGATTCACGAGGAACGCGGCGTTGAAATAATTCGTCTCGGCGGGCGAGGTCGTCATGTCCTCGCCATTGAGCACGAGCCAGACGTGATGCTTCTGCGCGAGGTCGCTGATGGCGCGGCAGTTTTCCTCGCTCATCTCCGGCACGGCAGATTCCGGCCAGATGAGGACATCGGTTTGATTCGTGAGGGCGGCTTCGTTCAGCGCGAGGAATTGGCGGAAACTTTTTTCGCCTTCGCTGCGATCCCAGATGACGGTTTGCGGGATGCTCGGTTGAATCAGCGTGACGCGCGCGAAATTTTCCGCCGCCACGCCACGTTTCAGTTGAAACAATCCGCTGGTGAAGCAAGCCACGACGACGACCAGCGGCAAAACAATTTCCGCCTGCCAGACGTGGCGTTTGGCGGGGTTCTGCAAAATCATTCGCGCCGCGCAGAATAGCGCGAGCGAAAACCACACGACGAGAAATGACACGCCGTAGACACCGGTGAACGCCGCAATCTGGATGAGCGGGACGAGTTGGTATTGCGAGACGCCGAGGAAGCTCCACGGAAAGCCGCCGAGCAATCGCGCCCGGAGCATTTCGAGGGCGACCCACGCGGCGGCGGCGGCAAGCATCCAGAGCGTGCGCTGGGTGAAACTTGAAACTTGAAACCGAAAACCGGAAATCAGCCAGCTCCACGCGCCGGTGAACAGCGCGAGATACGCGGCGAGCAAAATCCAGCCGAGTGCGGGTAGAAACGGGACGCCATGCCACGCGTAGGGAATCAGCAGTAGCCAGTAAAGCGATGCGAGCCAAAACGTGAATCCACTGACGCAGCCGACGCGAAACGCGTCCGCACCGGATTTGCCGTTCGCGGCGAACATCAGGAGCGCGGGCGCAATCCACGCGAAGCCAGCGAAGCTGATTTTTGGAAACGCCAGCGCCAGCAGTAGTCCGGCGAGGACGGCGAGAAGATAGCCGCTGCGCAAAAATAATTCCGTGGCGACGCTTTTGGCGACGGTGAGGTGCGAAAAGTTTTCGCAGAACGTCGGGCCGAGCGTGGTGCAGTTTGCCGCCTCGCGTAGCACGGCGGGGCTGGCGTTCACGACGATGGCCTGCCGCGAGCCGCGCCACACGGCGAAGTCGGCGGCAGAATTCCCAGCGTAGTCAAAGCCGCGTTCGCCGAATTTTTCCGTGAGCGCGCGGAGTTTGTTTTCGCTGCGCAGATTGGTTTTGCCGTCGCTGGCAAGCACTTCATCGAACAAGCCCACGCGGTTGGCGATGGGCTGCGCCATCTTCAAATCCGAGGCGGTGGCGAGGATGATTTTGCGTCCGGCTTTTTTCTCCTCCCGCAGCCACGCGAGAAAAGTTTCATTCAATTCTAGCGTGGCAGGATCAACGGTGACGCGGGCGGCAAGTTTTTGTTTGAGCCACGCCCGGCCACGCGTCCACCAGCAGAGGATTTGAAAAATGGCGAAGGGATTCCGCCGCAGGAGTCGCGCGAGCGATTCCCACATCATGTCGGAACGGATGAGCGTGCCGTCGAGATCAACGACGAGCGGGACATTTTTTGGTTCGGCCACGCGCGTATGCTGACGGATTGAACTAGCGGGTGGCAAGTCATTCGCCGCCAGTTCTGGGCGCAAAAAAGCGCCGGACGAATCCGGCGCTTGAATTTTATGCGGTTGAAGTTTACTTCGCCGACTTCTGCGCCTTGGCCGCGTCTTCGGGCTTGATGACTTCGATCTTCGCGCCCTTCTTCATTTCTTCGGCGCTGGGAACTTTGATGATGTCGCTCGTGAGCGGGGCGACGGGCGTGGCTTGCACCGGCGGCGCGGGGGATTTGGCTTCGAGCAGTTCGACTTCAAAAATCAAAACCGAGTTCGGCGGAATGCCGGGGCGACCTTGTTCGCCGTAAGCGAGTTCGGACGGGATGAAGAGTTTCCACTTGGAGCCGACTTTCATTTTTTGCAGCGCTTCGGTCCAGCCGTGAATGACGCCGGTGACTTGGAATTCCGCTGGCTGGCCGCGTTTGTAGGAGCTGTCGAATTCCGTGCCGTCGAGCAGTGTGCCGCGATAGTGAACTTTCACCACATCGCTGGCGCTGGGCATCGCGCCGGAGCCGTTGGTGAGCACGGCGTATTGCAAGCCGTCGGGCAGGGTGACGACGCCGGGGTTCTTTTTGTTGGCGGCGAGGTAGGCTTCGCCGTCGGTTTTATTCTTCGTGCCCAGCTCGGCCTGTTTCTGCTGCTGCTTCACGGAGAACTCCTGCTTGAATTTGCTGATGGCCGCTTGCGCTTCTTCCGGGGTCATCAAGGTCGTGCCGCCAGCGCGTCCTTCCTTGAGGCCGCGCGCGTAAATGTCGGCATCAAACTCAATGCCTTGTTGCTGCCATTGTTTGCCGGTGAGCATCCCGATGGCGTAGCTGACGCGGGCGTTGTCATCGGCGAGCGGGGTGGTGGCATCGGCAAAAACCGCCGTGGCGGAGCCGAGACAGAGGAGGGAGAGAACTAATTTTTTCATGGTGTTAAAATTGTGAACGCAGAATTTTCCCGATTGCGCCGCAAAAGGCAATCCACATTTCAACGTTCGCCAAGTCTGACCGAACCGGGCGGGGGATGTTCAAAAATTTTCCAGGTTCAATTCAACTGCGGCGGGCGCGGGGTGAAAACTTTCACGTTGAGCCCTTCGCTGTTGGCGTTGCCAGCGATGACGGAGCGGTAAAAGTATTTTGAAACGCGTTCGTAGTCCGGCAGCAGCGAGAAATCAAGCCATTCGCGGTAGGCGGGCGGGACAAGTTTCATTGTGGGATCGTTGTCCATCGCACTCTTGTAGATTTTGAAGGCGATGCGCATCACTTCGCGCTGGTTTTCGTAGATGAACATTCCCGTGCCCATGCCGCCGACGTGCGCGGCGGTCTCGGCCAGCCCAGCTGTATCGCGCAGCGGTTTCACGCTGCCATCCGTGCTGCGGAGAAATTCTTCCATGATGCCAGCGTCCGTGGTGAAGGCGACGTAGCCGCTGGCGGAACTGATGAGCAACGGCAGTTGCGGCACGTTGCCCGCCGCCGTGCGTTGCGCGCGCTGGGCGATGGAATAAATCTTGTGCCCGCGAAATTCGCGCGGCTTGACCGAAGCGTCCTGCGGTGCGGCCATGGTGCCGATGGTGTTCACAGCCTGAATCATTTGCTCCGCGTTGGGCGTGGCGATGAGCAGCATCGTGGGCTGCCGGGAAATCGCCGCCAGCGAATCACCCACGGGCGACTTGGCATAGCTGATGATGTCGTCGCCGAGATTGCCGAATAAATTTTTGCGGAGATCGAACGCCGGGTCTTTTTGCTGGGCGCTGGCGTTGGCGAGGTCAATGGCGGAATTGACGGCAGCCAAAGTCTGCGGCGAAATGTTGGCGCACATTTTTTCCAAATCCGCCCAGGTTTGTTTGCCATCGAGCCGGAAGCGGGAAAATTTGACGACCTCCGCCGGCACAAATGCGGGCGGGCTGCAATCTTTGGCGGGGAGCGCGAGGATTTTCAGCAGGCCACTGCGGACTTCGGCGGGGGCGTTGATGTGGAAATCCGCCGTGGAACCTTCGCTCGCATCGTGCAGTGCGAAGCTGACGGATTTCAAATTGCCCAAACCCGTCGCTGCGAGAATTTTCACGGCGGAAAAGCGTGGCAATAAGCCGTTGTCTGGCTCGGAATTTTCCTGCGTCTGGGCGATGAGGTTGAAAAACACCTTGCCGTTGAACCAGCCGTAGTAGGTGGGCGAGTTGCGGAATTGGGAAAGTTTATCCGCCGCAAAAACGGCGTCGTCCGCCAGCGCGGGAACGGAGCCACCGGTTAGGTGCGCAGCCACGGCCTCGGCGAGCTTGGCGGAATTGGCGACGACGAGCAGCGATTCGAACTGCGCGAAATAGATGTCCACCGGCTGCTCCGGTTTTTGCACCTTGCCGATTTCGGAAATCTGGCGTCGCTGGCCAAAAATGTTTTCGAGGTCGTTCGTGGACAGCGTGACGATGGAGAATTCCAGCCCGCGAATTTTTTCCGTGCGGAGCGTGCGGCCTTGTTCGACGATTTTTTTAGTGAGCGCGGTGAGGTTGGTCTTGAGTTGCGCGCTCTTGTCCTTCGCGTCTAGGAGCAGCAGCAAGCCGGGAGGAATTTCATCGTTGCCCTTGGAACCGTTGACCGTCACGGCGAAGGTGAACTGTCCCTGCGGCAAATCTGCGAAGTCACTCGTCTTGAGGCCGAGATCTTTTTCGAGTGGCGCGAGAAATTTTTCCGTGAGCTTGCCCATGAACTTGTCGTGAAACGGCTTCATCGCCGGGTCGTTCCAGAACATGAGCTGCGGGGAAACCTTGCTGGCGGCGCGCAATGCGGCGCAGTCCGGCACGGTAAAAAATGCAATGGTGTCGGCGGGTAGAAGATTTTCAGCGGGCGCGATGGCGGCGTGAACCAAATTGGCCGCAGTAAGAACCGTGCTGGCGACGGCCAGACGCAAAAGATTGGTAATCATGATTTATGAGATTGAGAGAAAATTATCTGCGGTCGCAAAATTATTTTGCTTCCGGCGCTGCCTGCTTCATCCGGCTCGGCGGTTCGAGGTAGCGGAAGGGATTGTTCGGATTGTCGGTCGAGTAAGCAAACGAGTCGCGGTGATCGAGAAAGTTTTTTACCAGTTCAACCGGAATCGCGAAGCCGAGACCTTCACCAAAAGTGATTTTCATATTCGTCACGCCCACGACTTCGCCGGCGAGGTTGAAGAGCGGGCCGCCGCTGTTGCCGGGATTGATCTGTGTGCTGGTCTGGAGATAAAGCTGGCCTTCCATCTGGCGCGTCTTGGTGCTCAAGATGCCCTGCGTGACCGTGCGTTCGAGGCCGAGCGGACTGCCGATGGCGAACACGCCGTCGCCCACGCTCAACGCATCGGAATTGCCGAGCAGGATGGGTTTGAACTTCGGTGCGCCCTTGTCCTCGATGTGCAGCAGGGCGAGGTCTTGAAATTTATTGATGGCGATGATTTTCACCGCGCGATACGTCTCGCGATCAAGTTGCCCGCCGGTTTGATGATAAACCTCCACGGAAATTTCCGTCTCGCCCTCGATGACGTGAAAATTCGTGATGAGATAACCCTCGTCGTTGATGAAAAATCCAGAGCCAAGTCCGCCCGGTGTCTTCACCTGCACCACGGCTTCGCCGATTTGTTTGACGAGCGAACTGACATCGCGCGCGGCACTGGTCTTGGTGGTGGCGGCGTAAAATTGTCCGGCGGTGGTCACGGGTGTAGCCAACGGCGCATTCGTCTCACTGGCTTTGGAAATTTTGCTGATGGCGTTGCGCGGGATGACCAGCGCGGTATAGCCCACGTCCACCACGACGGAATCGGATTTCTCCGCGAGAATTTTTCCCGTGACGGCAGACTTATCCTTGAGCTGGATGGTGTCGGCAAAAAGGAATTGCAAACCGCCAACGAGCATTGCGGCGAAGACGAAATGTTTCTTGAGCAACATGGCGCGACGATAGACCACAGCCTTGGATTAGGCAAGCGGCCGGGCGTTCAAAACTTTATGAGAAAGCCAGAACGATCAAACTCCACGCCGCTTGCCCCACGCGGGGAAAAATTGCAAGCTGGCGACGTGAGTGAATTCCTCCAGCGTGTCGAAGGCGAAATCCAAAGTCGCCGCCTGCTTACTCGCGGGCAGAAAATTCTCGTCGCCGTCTCCGGCGGCGCGGACTCGATGGTTTTACTGCACGCACTCCATTCGCTCACGTCGGAAAATCGCTGGCAAATTTCCGTGGCGCATTTCAATCACCAGCTTCGCGGACGCGCCAGTGAGGCGGATGAAAAACTCGTCCGGCGCACGGCGACAAAACTGCGGTTGAAGTTTTTCGGCGGCAGCGCGGATGTGAAATCGTTCGCCGCGCAGTCGAAGATTTCCATTGAGATGGCGGCGCGAAAACTGCGGCACGAATTTCTGGCCAAGGTCGCGCGCGAGCAGAAAATTTCTACCATCGCGCTGGCGCATCACGCAGACGATCAGGTGGAGCTT
>JBEEMY010000009.1:0-13284 GCA_041192415.1 Verrucomicrobiota bacterium
GCGGTGAGCGAGATCGTCGAGCGCGAATCGCACGAGCCGTGACGCCAGCCCGTTGCCGCGCATGGACGGAAAAGTCATCGTGTGGGGCAGCGGCCCGGCGCGGCAGGTGCCGGACGGTTTTTCGAGGGAGCTGGCATTTGACCAGTTGGTCGCACTCGGAAAACTTCTCGCACCTGAGGCGGCGAAGCGCGGCATAACCATCGTTGCCGAGCCGCTGCGCACAGCGGAATGTAATTTCATCAACACCGCCACCGAGGGTTTGCGCTGGGTCGAGGCTGTGAACCATCCGAACTTCGAGTTGCTCGTGGACATTTTTCACATGACCGAGGAACACGAGGACATGGGCATCATTGTGAAGGCCGGGCCGCACATCGCGCACGTTCACTTCGCCAATCCGAAAGGCCGTGTGCTGCCGTTGAGCGAGGAGGAGTTTGACTACGCGCCGTTTTTGAGCGCGCTGAAAAAAATCGGCTACCACGGCACAATGACCATTGAAACCTCGGCGGTGAACCTCGCGCAAGACGGGCCGAAGGCGATACGATTTGTCCACACGGCGTATGCACAGGCCGGAAATCAAAAATAAATTTTGGAGCAAAATGAAAAACCAATTATTCAACACGGGCATTTTGGTAGCGGCCATTGTGACTGCTGTTTCACAAAATCTTTCCGCGCAGCTCGTGGACGGACAGCCGAAAAATGAAACGCAAATTTCCGCACGCCGCGAAAATTTTCCGGCGAACACCAATCTGCCGTCGCTCTTCCTCATCGGCGATTCCACCGTGCGCAACGGACGCGGTGACGGCGGCGGTGGGCAATGGGGCTGGGGCGACCAGCTCGCGCCGTTTTTTGACACGAGCAAAATCAATGTCGTGAACCGCGCGCTCGGCGGCACGACGGCGCGGACTTTCTACCGCGATTTCTGGGCAAAGACACTGGCGATGGTGAAGCCCGGTGATTTCCTCATCATGCAATTCGGCACGAACGGTGGGCCAATCAACGACACGAATCGCGCGCGTGGCGAGTTGCACGGCAGCGGCGACGAGTCGCAGGACATCACGAATCAGGTCACGAAAAAATTTGAGACCGTCCACACCTTTGGCTGGTATGAGCTGAAAATGATTTCTGAAGCCCGCGCGACGGGCGCGACGGCGATGATCTGCTCGCTCATCCCGCGCAATACTTGGCACGACGGTAAGGCCGCGCGCAGCGGCACGAATAGTTCGGCGGGCTGGGCAGAGGATGCGGCGCGCGCAGCGAACGCGCCATTCATTGACCTCAACGAAATCATCGCGCGCCAATACGATTCGCTCGGGCAGGCGCAGGTAAAAGAACTGTTCGTTGCCAACGCCGGGCCGCATACAAGCTTGGCGGGCGCGCAGACGAATGCGGCTTGCGTGGTGTCCGGCTTGAAGGCTTTGAAAAAAAATCCGCTGGCGAAATTTTTCTCGGCAAAGGCAGAGAGGGTGGCGGCGGCGGATTTGAGCCTGCCTGCGCCAGCCAAAGAAAAATCCGCCGCGAAATAATTTTTATGAATTGGTATCATACCTCCCAAGCCGGAACGCCGAGCACCGTCTCGGCTCGAACCGGTAACGTTTCACAGCTTGCCGAGACGGTGCTCGGCGCTCCCATCTATCGCGCGCCTCGTGGCGGCATCATTTTTGCAGCGGTTATTTCATTATTGTCCGCGAGTGGATTCCTTTTCGCTGCCGAGGATGAGCGGCCGGTGGTGGACGCATCCAAAGTCGTCGTTGAAAAAATTCACAACGCCGCGCTGCCCACGCTGCACATCGTCGGCGATTCCACGGCGAAGAGCGGCGGCACGCACGGGATGTTCGGCTGGGGCGAACGCATCGCGCCGTTTTTTAACGCGGAGAGAATCAACGTCATCAACCATGCCATCGGCGGACGCAGTGCGCGGACTTATTTCACCGAAGGCCGCTGGGGGAAAGTCGCGGCGCAGATCAAGCCTGGTGATTTTGTCATCATCCAGTTTGGTCACAACGACCAAGGCCGCATCGGCGATCCGGCGAATAAAAATCGCGCCGACGGCAAGGGCATCGGCGACGAAACCGCAGAGGACACGAAGCCGGACGGCACAAAGGAATTCGTCCATACGTTTGGCTGGTATATGTCGCAGTTCGCGGGGGAGGCAAAAACCAAAGGCGCAACGGTCATCATCAGCGCGCCGATTCCGCACAAGCAGCGCTGGGAAAACGGGCGCGACTTCGAGGCGCTCGCCGGTTGGGATGCGGAAGTGGCCAGGAGAAACGACGCGTTGTTTCTCGACCTCACGCTGGTGGTGACGGACACCTACAAAAAAATCGGCAGCGAAAAAGTGGAGGCGCTGTTTGCCGACAAAGGCACGCACACGACGGACGAGGGCGCGCAGACGAATGCGATTTGCGTTGTCGCCGGTCTGAAAAGCTTGCCCGCCAATCCGCTTGGAAAATTCTTTTCAAACGACGGCGCGGCGGTGGCGGCTTGGACGCCGGAGGCAAATGCACTTTTCAAATTTGATTTCACCCGCGAAGCAAAGCCCGGATGGACGGAACTTGCGCCGGTAAATCTGTATTCAGACGAATCTGGATTTGGCCTTGAGCCAAGCACCAACACCGCCAGCGACCGGCCGTTTTTGTTTTCGGTGAAACTGCCGGAAGGCAATTACGCCGTGACCGCGACGTTTGGCGGCGGCAGCGAATCGGTCAACACGGTGAAAGCCGAGCAGCGGCGGCTGATGCTAGAGAAAATTTCCGGAAGCGAGACGCGGACGTTCATCGCACAATTGCACACGCCGCGCATTTCGGACGCGGAGAAGGTGAAGCTCAAGCAACGCGAGCGGGATACCGAAACGGTGAACTGGGATGAAAAGCTCACGCTGGAATTCAACGGCAAACATCCGTCGCTCCGTTCACTGGAAATTTCACCAGCCAACGTGCCGACTATTTTCATCGCGGGCGACTCGACGGTGTGCGACCAGCCGAATGAGCCGTGGAACAGTTGGGGTCAGATGTTGCCGCGCTTTTTCAAACCGGCAGTGGCGGTGGCGAATTACGCGGAGTCCGGCGAGAGCATCAAGAGTTCGCTGGGAGCAAACCGCTTCGCGAAAATTTTCAGCACGCTAAAGGCAGGCGATTATCTGTTCGTGCAATTCGGCCACAATGACATGAAGGACAAGGCGACCAACGCGCTGGAAACTTACAAAGCCAACCTGAAAAAAATTGTCGCGCGCACGCGTGAGCTGGGCGGCACGCCGGTGCTGGTGACTTCGATGGAGCGCAAGGCCGGCGTAGAGCGAGATACGCTCGCCGGCTATCCTCAAACAGTGCGGGACGTGGCGCAGGAGGAGAACTGTGCGCTGATTGATTTGCACGCGATGAGCCGGATTTTTTATCACGCGCTTGGGGCGGATTTGGACAAGGCGTTTCAGGACGGCACGCACCACAACAATTACGGCAGCTATGAACTGGCGAAGTGCGTCGCGCTGGGAATTCAGCAGGCCAAGCTACCGCTGGCAAAACTGCTCGTGGATGATTTCGGTTTTGATCCAGCCAAGCCGGATGACGTGAATCAATTTGAGATGGCGGTGAGTCCGAACGCCTCGAAAGATAAGCCGCTGGGGAACTGATTGGTTCTGCCGGCGGGACGCCGGCAGCACGTTGGTGAACGCATCAGTCCAGCCGTTTCACGCGGAGGTTTTTGTAGCGGACGACGCTCTTGGGATCGTGCGCTTGCAGCGCAAAAGTTCCCGCCGCCAACTTGCGGGTGAAACTTTTTCCCGGCTGTGCGCCCGGCGGCTCGTTGTATTCCAGCACGGTGAGGTCGTTGATTTTCACGGTGACTTTGTTGCCGGAGACGGTGATGGACTGGGTCCACCATTCGTTGTCTTTGGCTGGCGTGTTGCCGAGGTTAGCCACGTCGTAGAGGCTGCCGGTTTTTTTCCAATCGCCGTGGCTGACGTTGACTTGGCACTCAAAACCGTTCGTCGGCCAACCAAGGTTTTGGAAGGCGGTGTGGAAATAAATTCCGCCGTTGGAATTAGGCTCGGTCTGCACGTCCACCTTCAGCTCAAAATTCTGAAACGGTTTTTCATCGCCGACGTAAAACAGATGGCAGCGGTCGCCGTGCGCCACGAGCGCGCCGTCGGCAATGCTCCAGGTGTTGGTGTGTTCGTCCGCCGTTTTCCAGCCGGTGAAAGTTTTCCCGTCAAACAAACTGGTGAAGCCTTCTTCGGTCTGGGCGGTGGCGAGGCTGACGAGGCAAAGTGAAAGGGCGGTGGCGACGGCGATGGGTTTCATGCCGCGACTTTATCTGGCAGCACGCGGCAAGTCAGCCGAAATTTTCCGGAAGCGGTGGGGACGAGCGTGGGCATGGCCTCGACGGGAATTTTTCCGGGCGTTTGCAGCAACGTTTCCAGCCGCGCGGTGACTTGACGCAAAGTTTCTGCGCTGGGCGCGACCGCGTCGGGAATGAAGCGTAGGATGCAGTTGCCGTCTTCGCTTTGGCGCAGTTCGTAGTGGGTGAAGCCGTCGGCATCGCGAAAGCACTGATCCACATCCCAGGTCGTCACGCGCGAACCATCGGCGGCGAGCAACGCGTCTTTGGCGCGGCCGTGCACGATGTAGCGCGGGCCGGCGGGCGTGGAAATTTCTTCCGCGAGGTCGCCAATGCGGTAGCGGAGCAGCGGCATATAATCGTTGCTCAAGGTGGTGACGATGAGGTCGCCAATGCCGCGCGCGTCGGCGTCGTGAATTTCCAGAAAAGCGGTGGCTTCGCTCCGCTGCATTTCACCAGCGGCATTTTCCATGAGCAGGTGGCCGGTTTCGGTGGAGCCGTAGAGGTTGAGCACCGGCACGCCAAAGACGCGGGTGAGAATTTTTTTATGCACGGCACTGACAAATTCGTAGCTGCCGAGAATAAATTTGAGCGAGGGAAATTTCAGGCCACGCCGTTCGCAGAAGCGCGCGAACCAGACGGCGTGGACGGGATCGGTGTCGAGAAATTGCGGCTGCCAGTCGGCGATTTCCGTGGCCATGCGCTCTAGTTCGGCCTCGGAAAGCAGGAATGGAATGCGCTGAAGATTGACAAAGAGCGCGGAGCCAATGATGCGTTGCTCGCGCGACATCCAGACGGTCGGACACGTTAGGCCGTTGCACGCGGGTGAGGTGATGGTGGCGCGGCGGGCGGCGGGAAATTCAGCAAGAATTGTGGCGGCAAAGGAATTCAGCCGCAGCGCGCGCTGTTCCTGCGCATCCCACCAGCCGCGCGCAAAAATCACGGGCAGCCGGTCGGAGGTGGTGCCGGAGGTGTGTTCCAACTCGATCAGATTTTGCGCGAGCAGGGCATCGAGGGTGACTTGGTCGCCGAGGAAATTTTGCGGAAAATTTTCGCGCATGGCATTTTTGCCCAGCAGCGGGAGGCTTTGAAAACATTCCCAGTCATCGCGCTCGCAGCGGGCGAGGGTTTCTCGGTAGAGCGGGAGTTCGCGGCAGCGCGGGAGGAGCGCCGCGATTTGCGGAAACGGTTTGGTTTCGGCAATAATTTCCGGAGCGGATAGCACGCGCGGGAATATACACGGCGGCGGATAATTGCAAAGTGCGGGAAAATATTTATTGAGCGGAACGGCGGCGGGCTGGGTCTATTGAATTATGAAACTGAATTCCGCGTTCTGGCTGATTGCCTTGTTGGCGTTGGTCGCAACCGTCTGGCTGGGGTCGGTGAATACGCATCCGGCCAAGCTGCACGCAACAAAAATTCACAACGTCAATAGCTTCCTGCCGTTTCCAATTTTTTCTACTAACGCCCCGACAACCTCGCGCTGACGGCTGGCAATTTTATTTTTCGCCGTAGTTGATGGCCATCGCGCCGCCGAGCAGGTTGATGACTTGGATGTTTTTCAATTTGAGCGCGCGCATCTTGTCCGCCACGGCCAGTTGGGCAGGATAATGTTTCAAAGATTCGAGGATGTAGGCGTAGGCCGAGGCGTTGCCGCAAAACAGCAGGCCGATGATGGGCACGGAGAGTTGCAGGTGGGTGAAATAAATCGCGCGCCACAGGGCGTTCGCCGGCTTGCCGAAATCTAGCACGATGAGCCGTCCGCCGGGCTTGGCCACGCGGTGCATTTCATCGAGGCCGCGCTCCCAACTCGTCAAATTCCGCAGACCATAGCCGACGGTCACGATGTCGAAGGCGTTTTCTGAAAACGGAAGTTGTTGCGCATCGCCCTGCTGGAATTTCAAATTTGAAATGGGTGGTTGCAAATTTCCCTGCCGTTGCGCGGCGACTTCGAGCATCTGGGCGCTGAAGTCGAGGCCGGTGGTTTCCGCGCCGTGCCGGGCGAGCGCGAAGGAGATGTCGCCCGTGCCGCAGCACAAGTCCGCCGCGCGACTGCCGGGGGAAACGCGGGCGAGCTCCACGACGCGGCGTTTCCAAAGGCGGTGCAGGCCGAAGCTCTGGAGGTCGTTCAGAAAATCGTAGCGGCGCGCGATGCGGGCGAAGAGGTCATTGACCTTGGCGGCGCGCTGTTCGCCGGGGGCGAAAAATTCATTACTCACGCCGGGAGTCTAGCGGGCGGGACGGCGCGGGGCAAACCAGAGAAATTTCTTTGCGCGGCGCGGCGGCTTTGCTAGTGTCCGCAACAAGGTTTGAATAATGAGTGCCACACCCGCTAAAACTGTTCTGGTCGTGGATGACAACGAGATTGTCATCAAGACCATCACGCTCAAGCTGCAAGGCGCGGGCTACCGCGTGTGTTCGGCCATGGATGGCGCCGAAGCCATGGCGGCGGTGCGCAAGGAAAACCCGGATTTGATTCTGCTGGATTTGAGTTTCCCGCCGGACGTAGGCAGCGTGCAGTGGGACGGCTTCCGCATCATGGAATGGTTCCACCGCTTGGATTTGGCGAAGAAAATTCCCATCATCATCATCACCGGCAGCGAAGATGTGAAGACCAAGGAACGCGCTACACAGTCCGGCGCGGTGGCGTTTTTTCAGAAGCCGATTGAGCACGATAGCCTGCTCAAGATCATCCGAGCCACCTTGGGCGAAGTGCTTCCCTGAAAATCGGGCTTGCCAGATGGTTGGACTGGGTTATTATCCAAAAACTTTCGGACGCGAGCGTAGCTCAGTTGGTAGAGCATCACCTTGCCAAGGTGAACGTCGAGGGTTCAAATCCCTTCGCTCGCTCCATTTTTATTTCTCCGGCAGCCGGTTATGGTTGATAAATTTTCATTTTCTTTCCCCGGAAAATTTTTATCATGCTCGCTGACAGATGGGCCGAACGGCTTGTCTCCAACAAAAAACATTTTATGCCACTGACACATACCAAAGACCTGTTCGCTAAAGCTCTGAAGGGTAAATACGCCCTCGGCGCTTTCAACGTCAACAATATGGAACTCATCCAGGCCATCGTCGAGGCCTGCGAAGAGGAAAAAGCCCCGCTCATCCTCCAGATTTCCAAGGGCGCGCGCCAATACGCCAACCCCGTCTATCTCAAGAAGCTGATTGAAGCCGCCGTCAGCCTCTCCAACATCCCGATTGCCGTCCATCTTGACCACGGCGACACCTTTGACCTCTGCAAACAGTGCATTGATGAAGGTTTCACCAGCGTCATGATTGATGCCTCCCACGAATCTTTTGAAAAGAACGTCGAAATCACCCGCAAAGTCGTGGAATACGCCCACAAATACAATTGCTCCGTGGAATCCGAACTCGGTCACCTCGTCGGCGCGCAGTTCGATGAAGGTGAAGAAGGCGGCGCCCATTCTGCCAGCGGCCATTATACGAATCCCGAAGAGGCCGTTAAGTTTGTTAAAGAATCCGGCTGCGATTCCCTCGCTGTGGCCATCGGCAACAGCCACGGCGCTTTCAAATTCAAAGGCGAACAACACCTTGACCTCGAACGCCTCAAACTCATCAAGAAGGCGCTCATGGAAGCCAACCTCGGCGACTACCCGCTCGTGCTGCACGGCGCGTCCAGCGTGCCAAAGTATCTGGCCGACGAAATCAACAAATACGGCGGCAATATGCCCGACACGCAAGGCGTGCCCGAAGGAGACATCGAAATCGCCCGCCGCGTGGGTTGCACCAAGGTGAACATTGATACCGACCTCCGCATGGCCATGACCGCCGGCATCCGCAAAGTATTCGCCGAAAAACCGAGCGAATTCGATCCGCGCAAATACATGGGCCCCGCCCGCCAGATGGTCAAAGACCTCGTCCGCCACAAGGTCAAGAACGTCCTGTGCAGCGCTGGTCATGCGTTTGACTGAAAGTAAATTTGGAACGGCGACACGCTTGTTCCTCCCCATAAAATCAAAGCCCCGGACGAAATTGTCCGGGGCTTTTTCTTTGGCTGACTGTTTAGCCTGAAAACATTCAGGCACGAAAAAAGGCGCTCCTTGCGGAGCGCCTTGAGATTTTCAGAACTAAATTAGTTCATGAAGTTGAAGCACGACGAGGTGTTCGTCGCGTTCGCGAGGTATTGGTGCAGACCGGAGATGCTCGCGGATTGCGCGCTGCCGTCAGCAATCAACAAGTTGCCGGACTTCTGGTGCATATCGTTCTGCGTCCAGGACCAGTAAGCTGCGCCGCTGTAAGAAGCTGCGCTGAGGTTGATGGCGAAATTGCAGGTAGCAGCCGTGGTCACCCCTGCGGTAGCACCAAAGCGGGCAGTTGCTGCAGCGGAAGCCGAACTGGCACCAAGGGTGCCGATGTTACAGTCACCAGAAACGATGCCCTGCGGATCGTTGTCCGAGGCACCTTGGTTCATGAAGTAGCTAACCTTGGTCGCGGTGGCAGTGAGCGGATTCACCGCGGCGGCGTAAGCCACACCCGCCAAATCAGCGTAGGTGAAGTTCGTTGCATAGCCATTGTTGACGTTATGAATGTTGTCGGAAGGGCAATAAATGACTTTCGGAGTGGAAAGTTCATTGGACATAACCATGAAAGCCATAACTGGATTGTAGTGGCCAGCAGGCGTGGTGGAGCCTGTGCCGCCAGTGGCGGAGGAGTTAGCCGTGCCGGAGAGAAAATCCGACGCACCGCCAGAGCTGCTGCCGACAACGCCCGGATAACGGTCGTTGTTGTCGCCCGCCCAAATCTTGATGGCGAGGCCGAGCTGCTTGACGTTGTTGGTGCAGCTGATCTTCTGGGCTTTTTTCTTGGCGGCGGCAAGCGCGGGCAAGAGCATAGCTGCGAGAATCGCGATGATCGCGATGACGACGAGGAGTTCAATCAAAGTGAACGCCTTTTTCTGGGTGGTTTTCATAATTTTTTTATTAGTTGTTTGTTTGGATCCGGGAACGAGCCGCGAAATCTACCTAAACTTCGCGCCCAGTCAAACGGATTTCTGAACTTCCTTTAGCAATGCCAATGCCAGCCGAAAAATGTGCGAGAAGCCCAATGAATTCACTACCCGGCCTGCTGCCGAAAGGGGCGAGGCGTGAAAATTTCACGCATAACGCGTGAAATTCACGCATCGGCGGAAATGTTGTTGGATTATCTAAGCCGGATGGTAGGTAGACCGCCGGGTTGTCCCCCGCCCGCGCTTCTTTGGCTTCGGCGGGCGGGTTTGGGAAGTTAAAGGCGGGAAAGCGCCAGCGGGGACGCCGCAGCGCAGCATCCCTACCAACCGAATTGTTTGTTAAAGACAAATCCAAATTCGTTGTGAAAAACAAAAAAGGCCGCGATTGCTCGCGGCCTTGGAAACTGTTTTGGCGGGTGCTTACGCGCCGGCTTTCAGGTGGCACAGGATGAATTCGCCACGGCGGTTTTTATTCCACGCGGATTCATCGTGACCGCTGTCGGCAGGCTTGTCTTTGCCGTAGCTAATGGTGCGTATGCGGTTCGCATCAATGCCCGCGCGGCTCAAAGCTTCGCGGAGCGCGAGGGCGCGGCGTTCGCCGAGCGAGCGGTTGTATTCTTCCGTGCCGCGTTCGTCGCAATGACCTTCGATGAGCAGCTTGGCGCTCGGATCGGATTTCAATTTTTCAGAAACGATGACGAGCTTGTCTTCTTCCTTGGTCAACACCGCCGCGCTGTCGAACGCGAAGTGAACTGTCTGGTTGGCGAAGGCCACGCGGTCTTGGTCGCAGTCTTCAGGACGCCAGCCATCAGCGGTGGCAAGTGTTCCGGGGCCGGTGCTAACGGGTGTTGAGCCAATGCCGCCACCACCTTCAAGCGTGTTTCCCGGCGGCAATGTTGGCGGCAGTTGTTCGCCACCGACGTTTCCGCCGCGTTGGCCGGGAATCATCGTAGTTTTCGGACCGGTCTTGCGGCAGCCGGTGGTGGCGCTTATCGCGACCAGCGCGATCATCAGCGGCAAAATAATTTTGTTCAGTTTCATATTGGTTCTTTCGTTAAATGCTTTTTATTTTGATTAAAGTTTTTGGTTGAGAGAAGTCGTCGTGAAAATTGCCTCATCTCGCCCAAGCGGGCTGGGAATTACTTCCCGTCGCTCGGCGACAATCCTTGTATTGTTTGGTGAAAACGTCAAGCACAGACACCATTTGATGCCCGTTGCCGCCGTGGTTGAAAACCAGCGTCCTCGAGTTCGGCGACCATGACGGATTTTGTCCTGCCACCAAAGCGGTCGGCCCCACGCTGCCGCCGTCCGCTGGCATCACGCAGATGTTGAAGTCGTCCCGCGTTTGGGAAGTGAAGGCAATCCACTTGCCGTCTGGTGACCAGTCTGGCTCGGTAGGGCCGGAAACACCTGCGGTGCTTAAATAAACCACCTCACCACCGCCCGCCGGAATTTTTGCGAGGCGACGACGCTCGGCTTTTTTCGTGGCGAAGCAAATCCACTTTCCATCCGGCGACCAGCAGGGTGAGGAATCTTCCAGTCCGCTCGTGAGTTTTTTAAGATTTTTCCCGTCCGCATCGCTCACCCAGACGTTCGGGCTGCCGGATTTGCTCAAGATCATCGCTACCTTCGTGCCGTCGGGCGAGACGGACGCGCTGGTGTTCAATCCAGAATAGCCCGCGACCACACGGCGCTGACCGCTGGAGAGGCTGTGATAAAAAATGTCCGGATTGCTGCGCGCGTAGCTGGTGTAGTAAAGCGCCATGCGACCAGGAACCCACGCGGGCTTGGCCACGATGGTGTTGTCGCTCGTCACGGATTGCGCGCCAAAGCCGTCGAAGTCTGCGACGTAAATTTCCCCGCTGCCGCCCGCGCGCTGCGACTTGAAGGCGACTTTGCCCGCGCCAATCGGCTTGAGCGTGGTGGTGGCCTGCACGATGTCGTCCGCGAACGCGTGCGCCTGTCGCCGTAAACTCGCGCCGTTGTAGCTGCGTGACAAGATTACCTTGCGCGCGTATTTGTCCGTGACGCTGCCCACGACGCTGCCGTTGTCCGTGCCGTTGATGACGTATTGCGCGACATCCGGCGCGACAAACGCGTAGCCCTGCACGAACAAATCAAATTTCAAAACCTCCGCCGCCTCGCCAGTGAATCCGGTCAGCGCGACGGGAATGGGCTTCATTTGGCCCAATATATCAATGGGCTTTTCAATTTTGATTTCCTGCGCGCGCGAAAAGTTCAGCGCGACGGCAGCGAGAGCGAGGGTGAGAATTATTTTTTTCATCCGAGGAGGCGTTTGGCTTTGAGGTTAAAATTGATTTTGAAAGTCCGTTCTTTTTCCTTCGCGCCTTCAGGAAACGGCGCGATAAAAGTCACGCGGTCGAGCGTGCGGCGGATGCTGCCATCCACCTTCGCGTCGCCCGAAGCATCCACGACGTGCGATTCGATCACGCGTCCGTCGGCGGCGATGGTCACGCTGACTTTCACGTTCGCATCGTCACTGGCCGTGTCATCCGGCGGCGTCCACGCGCGTTCGTAAATGCTTTTCACCACTGACGCATAATTTGCATACGACACGCTGCCCGCACCGGGCATTTCAACCGTGGTGGAAGTCGAAGAATTTTCTTTGATGGAGCGGGCGGCGTTTTGAAACGCCTTCAACTTCTGGTCGCGGATGCGCTTGGCATCTTTCTCGGCTTTGGCCGCCGCCTCAGCCGCTTCCTGTTTCGCCTGCTCGTTATCGCGGGTGACTTTTTTCGTCAGATCAATTTTGATTTCGTGCTTCTTCGGCGGCTTGGGCTTGGGAATTTCCACGTCCGGTTTTTCAACCGGTTTTAATTCCTCCTGCTTGACCGGCTCCGGCTCCGGTTTTGGTTGCGGCTGTGGTTTGACTTCAGGCTTCGGCGGTTCTGGCGTTGGCGGAATTGGCTCTGGCGGTTTGGTGATGGGCGTGGGCGGCGGTGGCTGCGCGCTTTTCACGCCGCTGCTCATGGCGGCATCAATCAAAGTCGAAGGAATCACGTCGAGTAACTGCGTGTCATCTACTTTTGGTTTTGGCGTGATGAAGCCGGAGCAAAGCACGACGACCACAATCAGCAGGTGGGTTCCTGCCGCCGCGATGAGACATTTTTTTTGCAGCCGGGTCATTTGGGCGTCGGGTCGGTGCGCAGCGAGTAGCGCGTGATGCCGTATTTCTGGCAGCCATCCAGCAATTGCGCGGTGTAATCCAATCGGCCCTCTTTATCGCCCCGGATATAGACGACCAGATTCGGATTCGCGCGCGAATCCTGTGCGAGTTGCGACAACAATTGCGGCAGTGGCGTTGCCCGGCCTTCAAACTTGTAGTAGCCCGTGCTGGTGATCTCCACGGTGCGGACATCGTTTTTGCTGATTTGTTTTGAGGTCGTGCCACCGCGCGGCAATTTCAATTCGATGCTCTGCGTCAGCAGCGGCGTGGTGATGATGAAGATGATGAGCAGCACGAACGCAAGATCGAGCAACGGCGTGATGTTGATGTCGCTCAACGTCACGAGATGACCGCGTTGTGAAAATCTTCTCATGGTTTATTTGGCCACAGATTTACACAGATGAAACCCAAATGGGTTTTGAATGAACGCGCCCATCTGGTGTTTTGGAAATCTGTGTTTCATTTGTGTCCATCTGTGGCTTTATTCTTCTTCCTTCAAAAATTCCGTCTCCATATTCGAGACCAGTTCTTGCGCGAAATTATCCAGCTCAACGGTAAACGCGCGCAGATTATGGACGAGCCAGTTGTAGCCGAACATCGAGGGAATGGCCACGAGCAAGCCGGCGACGGTGGTCGCAAGCGCGGCGGAAACACCCGGCGCCATCACGGCCAGCGACGCGCCCGTGGGCGACTGAGCAATCGCCGCAAACGTGCTCATCACGCCCCAGACTGTGCCAAGCAAACCCATGAACGGCGCGCCGCTCACCGCGATGGCGAGCAGGATGAGGCCGGATTC